>JAKDLC010000445.1 GCA_030453055.1 Nitrosospira sp. | reverse complement strand
CATGCTCCACAGCGGCGATCTCAATTTCAGCTTCAGCGGTCTGAAAACCGCCGTGGTGACGCTGATGAATAAACACGACATCACGCAGCCAACCCGAGGCGACATTGCCCACGCTTTTCAAGAGGCTGTGGTAGGCGTACTGACGGAAAAGTCACTGGCCGCACTTGCAAAGACCGGCCTGACTCAACTGGTGGTCGCGGGCGGGGTAGGGGCTAACCGCCAACTACGTAAACATCTCTGCCACAACGCCGAGAAAACAGGCGCCACTGTTTTCTTTCCTCAACTCGAATTTTGCACGGACAACGGCGCCATGATCGCATTTGCGGGAGCCATGCGGTTGCAATTGTCAGGAACTCCGGATCGAAAGCCGGATAACAGCTTTACGATAAAAGCAAGATGGGATTTGGAAATGCGGAACATATCATCGGACGCATAGGCGAATACGCAGCTAAGGCGTGCCGCGCTTGCCGATAGGCGTCTCGTGGCCCGCAATCAGACTGGCGATATTTGACTTGTGCCGCCAGATGAGCGACAAAGCCATGATAAGAACGACAAGGGTACTGGCTTCGAGGCCGAGAAAAAATACCGCATAAACTGGCGCAAGTGCCGCGGCAACCAAAGCAGCCAACGATGAAATGCGCCAGATCGCCGCGACCATGCCCCAGATCGCGATCGCCAATAATCCCATTCCGACGTTGAATCCCAGCAATACGCCGACTGCCGTCGCTACGCCCTTCCCACCCTTGAAGCGCAGAAATACCGGAAATAAATGACCCAAAAACACCGCCAGGGCCACAGCGGCAACCGCCTTGTCGCCCAGTCCCAAGGCAGGCATGAAATGTTGCGCCAACGCCACCGACACCCAGCCTTTACCGGCGTCGCCCAACAACGTCAACGCCGCGGCCGCTTTCTTTCCACTGCGTAGCACATTGGTGGCTCCGGGGTTTTTCGAGCCATAGGTACGTGGATCAGGCAACCGGAAGACCCGGCTCGCCAGCACTCCAAACGAAATAGACCCTAGCAAATACGCCAGCACGATGAAAGCTGTCAGCATCACGTCGTTAGCGCCATCCTTGCAAATAGAATAAAATCCCTTGTTGATTCAAGCTTCAACCTAAATCCGGCATTCCTTAAGCTCAAATTATGGATATTATTTTTGTGCACGAACTCAAGGTGGAAACTTTAATTGGCGTTTATCCGTGGGAGCGCAACGTCGCGCAGACCATTCAGCTCGATCTGGAAGTTGCATTGCCGACGAGCCGAGCCTGCCAAACAGACAATTTCGAGGACGCGCTGGATTACGCCCTTATCGTCCAGCGTATCAGTGAGACGCTTTCACAACAACATTTCTCTCTGCTCGAAGCCCTGGCCGCGCACATCGCACAAATCATCCTGACGGAATTCAAATCGCCGTGGGTCAAGGTCAGCGTGGCGAAACTCGGCGCAATACGCGGCGTAAAAAAACTGGGAGTATGCATCGAGCGCCGGTCTGAAGAGGCTTCGTCCATTTTGAACGGCGATCGCACGGAACTTAACCCGAGTGTTTCGTAAATTCGCGTGATGATTGCGCAGGATTTTGTT
>JAKDLC010000090.1 GCA_030453055.1 Nitrosospira sp. | reverse complement strand
TTGCGCGAAATGAAGCGTAAGCTAAGTATGACGAGATTGCACAACAAATCCCTGAGCGCTCTTACTTCCGAGGAAAAACAGGAGTTGCAACGATTGGCCGTACCCGATAGAAGGCAAACAAGCCGAACGGGTTGAATCTTGGTATAATTAAAAATTTTTTAGTCTGGATATTTCATAAATTCGCGTGATGAAAAAGGCCAGCAAGGGCGCGCGTCAATTTATGAAACATCCGAGTCAGGTTTCTATTAATCACACTATCTGAAAATCGACATGGTAAAGGTGAAAACACAAGTCAAAGCGGCGGCAAAATCGAAGCCCACCACTTCAGTGGCCAAAACGGTGGGTCGTCCCGTTGGCAAAGCCAGGATGGCGGGGAAAAAAGACGCAGGCGGCATCGTCAAGAAGTCCCCGGATAGATCGGCAAAAGCGGAACCGGTAAAAGCGACTGTGGAAGCGCCGGAAGGTAAAATCACGGCAGTTGCAAAAGCGCCCGCTACGAGATCGGTCCGCGTGACCGAGATCGCAAAGGCAATCATGGCGGTAAAGGAGCCAAACTTGCTTGCCGCAAAAATAGCCAAGGCCAAGGCCGCAAAGGAAAGTAAGGAGGGCAGGAATCAGGTAAAAGACGTGGAGAAACCTCCGCTCGCGCCTCAAGACATCGAGGCGCGGCGTACGCGCCTTAAGAATCTGATCGTGCAGGGCAAAGAGCGCGGCTATCTGACCTATGCCGAGATCAACGATCATCTCCCAGACGATATGCTGGACGCCGAACAGATCGAAAACATCATTAGCATGATCAATGATGTGGGCATATCCGTTTACGATGAGGCGCCCGACGCGGAATCGCTGTTAATGTCCGAGACCGCGCCTACCGTCGCCGATGAGGACGTGGTGGAAGAGGCTGAGGCGGCGCTTTCCACCGTAGACTCCGAATTTGGCCGAACCACCGATCCGGTGCGTATGTATATGCGGGAAATGGGTTCAGTGGAATTACTCACGCGCGAGAGCGAAATCGAAATCGCAAAGCGTATCGAGGATGGATTGAAGCATATGATCCAGGCAATCTCCGCCTGTCCAACCACTATAGCCGGCATTCTCGAGCTTGCCAATAAGGTAGCGCGAGATGAAATGCGCATTGATGAGCTGGTGGATGGATTGCTGGATCCCAATGCCCAGGAAATGGTCGGTCAAGAGATTTCCGATGAGTCGCTGGAGCAGGAATTGGGCGCGGAGAATGCGGAAGATGAAGATGTCGCCGCAATAGCAAGCGCCAATTTACTTAAGTTGAAAAATGATGCGTTGGAGCGTTTTTCGGTAATTCAGCAGGCATATGCGGAGATGCAGAAAACGTTGGCCCGGAAGGGCTCGGCTAACAAGGCGTATAAAGACATAAAGGAACATATTTCAGCCGAACTCATGGCCATCCGTTTTTCCGCAAAAATGGTTGAGAGGCTCTGCGACACCCAGCGCGGATTGGTCGATGAAATGCGCAGTTACGAGCGCAAAATCATGGAGCTGTGTGTGACGAAGGCAGGAATGCCGCGTAATCACTTCATCAAAGCTTTTCCAGGCAATGAGAGCAACTTCGAATGGGTGGCGCAGGAAGTCGCAGTTGGCAAGCCTTACAGTCAAACGTTGGGACGCTACCAGCCGGCCATCGTGGAGCAGCAGCAGAACTTGCTGAACCTGCAAAAACAAGTTGGCATCCCCCTCAAGGAGCTCAAGGAAATCAACCGCCGAATGTCTACCGGCGAGGCCAAGGCGCGCCGCGCCAAACGCGAAATGACGGAAGCCAACTTGCGATTGGTGATTTCCATCGCCAAGAAATATACCAACCGTGGATTGCAATTCCTTGACCTTATCCAGGAAGGCAATATCGGGCTCATGAAGGCGGTGGACAAGTTTGAATATCGGCGTGGTTACAAATTCTCGACATACGCCACCTGGTGGATTCGTCAAGCCATTACGCGCTCCATCGCCGATCAGGCGCGCACTATCCGCATTCCGGTGCACATGATCGAGACGATTAACAAGATGAACCGCATTTCGCGCCAGATTTTGCAGGAGACCGGCCAGGAGCCGGAGCCCGCGCTGCTGGCGCAGAAAATGGAAATGCCGGAAGAGAAAATTCGTAAAATCCTCAAGATTTCCAAGGAGCCGATCTCCATGGAGACGCCCATCGGAGACGACGAAGATTCCCATCTTGGCGATTTCATCGAGGATGCCGCCACCATGGCGCCGGCGGACGCCGCGGTTTACGCGAGCCTGCGGGACGTTACCAAAGACATATTGGATTCGCTCACGCCGCGCGAAGCGAAAGTGCTACGCATGCGTTTCGGCATTGAAATGAACACCGACCATACGCTGGAGGAAGTCGGTAAACAATTTGACGTGACCCGTGAGCGCATCCGGCAGATAGAGGCAAAGGCGCTGCGCAAACTGCGCCACCCGTCACGCTCTGAACGCCTGCGCAGCTTCCTTGATACCGAAGGCTAATGGGTCTTCGGTAGTCATCTCCATTTTGTCTGCTGAATTGGGTCTGTAGCTCAGTCGGTTAGAGCAGGGGACTCATAATCCCTTGGTCGTTGGTTCGAGTCCAACCAGACCCACCATTAAGCGCCGGGAAGAGCCCGCCAGGCGCTAAAAAACGAAAAAGCCACAAAGAAACCTCGCCTCTCTATAGATCAGGATCAAGCTTTGCTCGAAGGCTGGCGACGACGCGCCATAAAACCCATCAGGCCAAGGCCGGCCATGAACATGGCGTAGGTTTCGGGTTCGGGGACGGGAGCCAGATTCAGCGATGTCGTGATCGAAAGATTCGATTCGGTGGTGTGGCGCTCGGCAAAGAACAAATCGAAGTCATAGTTGCCGGCGGCCTTGCCGGGACCGAACAGCGTGTCCAGGTTTACGGACGCGGATGCCGAGTCATGCAAGCCGCCCAAGTCGATGCCCAGCTGATTATCAAAGAACACCCAGACGTCATCGTCTCCGGTGAAAGTGAATGTCTGACCAGCGCCTGGGGTGTAGCCGAAGGTGTCGCTGATTTGGTAGGTGAAGTGGTAGTTGTGTCCTGACCCCGGATAGTTTCCCAGGAGCGCCCCGTCAATCGGGAAGAATGCATTATTGGTGTAGCTATATATGCCCGATTCTGGAGAGGTTTCGTTCAGAGTGATCGCATACGACATGCTGGGAGCGGCGGAACCGTACCATTCAGCGAATGAAGCAGATGAAGTGATGTCTCCTGGAGACCCGAACGAAACCGGAGTAGGTGCGCTGCCTGAAAGTATCGGGCTGACTATCCCGGGATTCACGCCGCCAGTACCGATCTGAAAGTCCGGGTTAGTGCTTCCGGGAGCCAGCGGCCCGGGGGTGAAATCACGCACGATACCGGTGAGCGTCGTGCTGGCCGCATTTGCCAGAGGAGGCATGGCGACACTTAACAAAATGAGGGTAGCGCAGGCAGTAAATGATGCGGTGAGTTTTTTCATGATGCAATCTCCTTATTATTTTGGTCGAAGCTGTGAGCAAGCATATTGGCCGAGCTCTGCAACAAACGTGTGGCATTAGGTACTTATTTACATAGCGAAATGACTACACCGGGGGATTGCAGAACAGGTCATCCCTACTGCGTAGGATGGCTAAGAGAGAAGAAGTGCGGAGCCACCCCCGCAGTATCGCTCCGGAGGCTCAATTTGGCAATAGTCCAAGTGGGCTGTTCGGGCTCAACCACGATATTTTTCTCCTCTGTTCGGATGGATTAACGGATATGGTGGATGATTCAGTCATCCGTGACATACTCGCTTCTACCGGCTCGCTTCAACAGAAGGTGAAAAATCTGATCACAGCCGCCATGACGGCCGGAGGAAAAGACAATATCACTGTCATTCTCTGTGAAATGGAATGGAAGTAGGGTGCAATAAGCGAAGTGCATTTCACCGCAAAAATCCGGTTTGATGCGCGCCGCCTGCATACGCCATCCCGGTGCCATGGTGCGCAACGTCGGCAAAGTTATTGCGATATACTCCATTTTCCAAATACTGGAGAGGCGATGAAAATCCACGAATACCAGGCTAAAAATATTCTGCGGGAGTTTGGCGTTACAACGCCGCGAGGAATTGCCTGTTTCAGCGTTGACGAAGCGATAGCGGCCGCGAGAAAGCTGGATGGCGGCCTGTGGGCGGTTAAAGCGCAGATTCACGCCGGTGGGCGCGGCAAGGGCGGCGGCGTGAAAGTGGCGAAGTCGCTCGACGAAGTGAAACAACTCGCCGGAAAAATACTGGGTATGACGCTCGTGACGCATCAGACCGGCCCGCAGGGCCAGGTTGTGCGGCGGCTGCTCATCGAGGAGGGCGCCGATATCAGGAAGGAGTTTTATATCGGCCTCGTGGTGGATCGCGGCAGTCGGCGCGTGTGTCTGATCGCAAGCTCCGAGGGTGGCATGGATATCGAAGAGGTCGCCGTCAGAACGCCAGAAAAGATTCACAAGGTATTCATCGATCCCGTGACCGGGTTAACCCAACTGGATGCTTACGGCATCGCCCGCAAGGCCGGCATCCCGGAACCCGCATTGGCGGAAGCATGCGCGTTATTGCAGGGTTTGTATCAAGCCTTTGACGGCACCGATGCTTCGCTGGCCGAAATCAATCCGCTGGTACTTACTGCTGGCGATCATGTCATCGCGCTCGATGCGAAAATGAATGTTGACGACAATGCGCTGTTCCGTCATCCTGAGATCGCCGCCCTGCGCGACCTGGACGAGGAAGATCCGGCGGAGATCGAAGCGTCAAAATACGATCTTTCCTATGTCTCGCTGGACGGCGACATCGGTTGTCTGGTCAATGGCGCGGGCCTGGCGATGGCAACCATGGACATTATCAAGCTTTATGGCGGGAATCCCGCCAACTTCCTCGATGTGGGTGGCGGCGCTACCGCCGAGAAGGTAACAGAGGCATTCAAGCTGATGCTGCGTAATCCCAAATTGCAGGCTATATTGGTAAACATATTCGGCGGCATCATGAAATGCGACGTGATCGCCGAAGGCGTGGTGGCGGCGGCGCGTGAAGTGAAACTGAACGTTCCGCTGGTGGTGCGCCTGGAAGGCACCAACGTGGACCTGGGTAAAAAGATCCTCGCCGAATCCGCGCTGCCAATCATTTCGGCTGGCAATATGGCGGATGCTGCGGAGAAGGCCGTGAGGGCGGCGGGTTCGTCATCGGCAGCGACGGTGCGATCGACAGTGGCAGCGGCAGCGGCAGCGGGAGAAGCATAGTCATGGCTATCCTGATCAACCGGAACACCCGGGTCATGACTCAGGGAATTACCGGCAAGACCGGGCAATTTCACACCCGCATGTGCCGCGATTACGCAAATGGAAAGAATTGTTTTGTTGCCGGCGTGAATCCGAAGAAAGCGGGTGAGGATTTCGAGGGTATCCCGGTTTACGCTACCGTTGAAGAAGCAAAGCAGGCGACCGGCGCGACCGTTTCAGTCATCTACGTGCCCCCGCCATATGCCGCTGCTGCAATTGACGAAGCAGTGGATGCGGAACTTGACCTGGTGGTCTGTATTACCGAGGGCATTCCGGTTCGCGACATGGTGCGCACCTGCTACAAGATGCAAGGCCGGAAAACCAGGTTGATCGGCCCCAACTGCCCCGGTATTATCACGCCTGACGAAATCAAGATTGGCATCATGCCGGGTTATATTCACAAGAAGGGGCGTGTCGGCGTGGTGTCGCGCTCCGGCACGTTGACGTACGAAGCGGTCGCGCAATTGATGGAGCAAGGGCTGGGGCAATCCACCTGTATCGGCATCGGCGGCGACCCCGTGAACGGGTTGAAGCACCTGGATGTGATGCAACTGTTTAACGACGATGATGAAACGGATGCAGTCTTGATGGTCGGGGAAATCGGCGGTTCCGACGAGGAGGATTGCGCTCGCTGGGTAAGGGACAATATGAGGAAGCCGTTGGTGGGTTTCATCGCAGGCATGACCGCACCGCAGGGCAAGCGCATGGGTCACGCAGGCGCGGTTATCTCCGGCGGCAAGGGCACGGCGCAGGAAAAGCTCGCCGTGATGGAAGCGTGCGGAATCAAGGTAACGCGCAATCCGGCGGAGATGGGCAAGCTGCTAAAATCGGTGTTGCGATAATGTTATTGAAATTATAAGAGTGGGTTGGCAGAGTCCGTTATGATCTTTTCGCAATGACCTTATTTTCGTTGATCTTTGCTCTCCTGCTGGAGCAATGGCGTCCTGCCGGCGATCGCAGCCGTATCATTCGGCTATTCCTCTCCTATGCCGATGCACTGGAGCGCTATTTCAATACTGGCGTGCGCCGCCATGGCGTCGCGGCATGGGTCGCCGCGGTGGCGCCGGTACTGGTCGTTGCAGGCTGGATTTATTACCTATTGCATAGCCTCAATCCGCTGCTCGCTTGGGCGTGGAACGTGGTTGTGCTGTATTTCACCATGGGTTTTCGCCAGTTCAGCCATTCATTCGCTGAAATCAAGGATGCCCTCAAGAATGGCGATTTGCTTCTGGGGCGCGAGCTATTGACGGAATGGCGCGACGTGCAGGCGGACGAACTCAGCAGCGAGGATATCGCACGCATCACCATTGAACTGGCGTTGATTCATTCGCATCGTTACGTATTCGGCATAATCGTCTTTTTTGTCCTGCTGCCGGGGCCGCTGGGCCCGGTGCTGTATCGCCTCGCGGAACTATTGAGCGAACGTTGGAGCGACTCCGGGAAACAGGAGCGGGACCCGGACGCTTTTGGCCATTTCGCCGCGAAAGCATTCGAGATCATAGACTGGCTGCCGGCAAGATCAACCGCCGTGAGTTTCGCCATTGCCGGTAATTTCGAGGATGCGGTTTATTGCTGGCGGGCGCAAGCCGCATCGTGGAGTGATCAGGCACAGGGCATCGTTTTGGCCAGTGGCGCCGGCGCGCTTGGAGTCAGACTGGGTGATTCGTTGCGAGACGGCGGCGGTAAATACTATCGCCCTGAATTGGGTGTGGGCGAAGAAGCTGACATGGATTTTCTGCAAAGTACCGTTGGCCTGATTTGGCGTACCCTGATGCTCTGGCTTCTGTTGCTTCTGCTGCTGGAGATCGCGAGTTGGGCGGGATGAGGAGCTTAGCCATGCTGCCGCGATTGCGCATTTCATATTAAACCAGCCACGATAACTACAAACGGATTCCAATCAGACGAGGGGGGCAGTGATGCGATTGATCGCGGCAGTTCTTTTGATTTTTACCATTGCAGGCTGTACAACGACGGGGCAAGGTCAGCGCCCTACAGAACCGATACCGAAAAGCGCACGGCCGACTTATAATCTTGCCGGCTACTCGCCCGCGTTCAAGGATGGCTATATTGATGGCTGCGAAACCGCCAAGCAAAGTTCCTACGCAGCAAAGGATGAGCGCCGTTTTTCCTCCGACAATCAATATCGAATGGGCTGGAACGACGGATTCAGCGTATGTCGCGGCAAGCAGTAATGCAAATCCCTGTTCTGGCTGTAATGTTGTTACTTGATTGTGGCTGTAATGTTGTTACTTAAGAATGGCGAGAATATGCAGGCTGCCAGATACGTGCTTCACATGACTGAGATATAATCCTAAATCCGGTAGTTGACCACTCATTTAATAGATCAGTATTATGATTAATAACAATGTTTCGTATTATTTGACGCTCACCTTCCGGGTGAGGCCCG
>JAKDLC010000006.1 GCA_030453055.1 Nitrosospira sp. | reverse complement strand
CCCGACTTCCAGACCGATATCCCACAACGATCTCACCCAATGTTCCAGCCGGGATTTGATCGCATGGTCCACCGCATCGGCATCGTTTTTGACCCCGGGAAGCAGCACCAGCAGATCGATGTCCGAATAAGGAAAAAGCTGTCTGCGACCGTAACCCCCCACCGCCAGCAACGCGATGGAATCCGGCATTGCCATTTCGCGCCAGACCTGCTGCAGAACGCCATCCACCAATCGGCAATGGTTGCACAGCAACGCTGCGCCGTTCCCGGTTTCGCAATAATGCTGGCGTAATGATTCTCGGCCTTGAAGCAGCGTCATCCTGGCTGCGTCTGCGTTAAAATTCCGCGGTGAACAGGCATCGCGGCGCTTCATGACTCAGGAGGAAAAGGCAGGCTTGGGCGGCGCACCGGCGGATAGGGTCAGCACTTCGTATCCGCTATCGGTGACCAGCACGGTATGCTCCCATTGCGCCGAGAGGCTGTGGTCCTTGGTTACAACGGTCCAGCCGTCGGCCATTTGACGTATGGGAGCCTTTCCCGCATTGATCATCGGCTCGACGGTGAAAATCATGCCGGCTTTGAGTTGCAGTCCGGTGCCCGCACGGCCATAGTGGAGCACCTGGGGATCCTCGTGGAATTTTGCGCCGATTCCATGGCCGCAGAATTCCCGCACCACGCCGCATCCACGGCTTTCGGCGAAGTGCTGGATGGCTTGGCCGATGTCTCCCAACCATTTGCCTGGCTTGATTTCTTCAATCCCTCGCCACATGGATTCATACGTAATTTCACACAGGCGCCTCGCTTGGACCCCCGGTTCGCCAACGTAATACATGCGGCTGGTATCGCCGTGGTATGCATTTTTAATGACAGTTACATCAATGTTGACGATATCGCCGGATTTCAGCTTTTTTTCACCCGGTACGCCATGACACACCTGATGATTGACTGAAGTGCAGATAGATTTTGGGTAAGGCGGATATCCCGGCGGTGCGTAATTGAGCGGAGCGGGAATGGTATCCTGCACATTGACCATGTAATCATGGCACAGGGCATCGAGCTCATTCGTGGTGACCCCGGGTTTAACGAAAGGCGTAATGTAGTCCAGCACCTCCGACGCCAGTTTACCCGCTATCCGCATTTTCTCTATTTCCTGGAGGGATTTGATAGACACGGTCATAACGAGGCCTTGCAGGCGACTGTCTTAAGCTCAGTGCCGGGAAATTCCTGGCTCAACTTTGTCATCTTCCTTGTAATGTCCTCCGAGGGTGCGCGTGCTACAAATTTCACCTGCTCCACGTTGCGTGCCCCGATAATCGCTGATCTCACGCCTTTACTCCTTAACGCCGCCATCAGATTCCGGGCATCTTCTATGTCATGAAAAAACCCCATGGAAATGGCGTTATTCCATTTGCTATCGTCTTGAACGTGATAATAATGGGTTACCCCCAGGCTTTTAAGCTCCCCAATTTTTCGTTCCGCGTGGAGTCTACTATTGAGTGGAGGGATATGTATCCAATAGACTGGAACTTTACCCATTGCTTGCAGGGTCACCTTGTCGCCCAGTTGTTGCGCGGCGATCGCCGTCTCGACGCGCTCCAGATCCACGTCCAGGAAGGTCCCCCATTCCAGACAGTTTGCAACGGCAGGTACGGGCGCAGGCACGGGATTGGTTTTTTCTGGCCGAAGTTGCAGTACCGGCTGTGTACGGCCGCTTGATACCGGTTCCAATTGAATATAGAGCGCGAAGGCGATGTTGGCAAGCAGCAACAGGAAAAATAATGTTCTCATTTATTGACGGTTTATTATTGTTAACCAGACGTCGCCTTGTTAAAATGCAAAATTCATAGCATGATATGATTTTTCCGGAGTCCAGGGATGCAAGGCATGAAACTAGTTTCGAACATAGCGGCATTGGCCGCGCTGGCGTTGTCCAGCCAGGTTTTCGCCGAAACCGCCACCGAGGCCGGGAAGGCGCGGGGGGATGCGGCAAAGGGTCGGCAAATCGCAACTCAGGCTTGCGCGGCTTGTCATAACGCAGACGGTAACAGCACCATTCCCGCAAATCCCATCCTTGCCGGACAGCATGCCGAGTATATCATCAAGCAACTGAAGGATTTCAAATCGCAAGACGGCAAGCCAGCGGAACGTGAAAGTCCGATCATGGCCGCAATGGTTGCACCGCTTTCACTGGACGATATGAAGAATCTGGCGGCTTATTACGCACAGCAGACCCCCAAGCCCGGAGTAGCCAAGGACAAGGCGCTGGCGGAACAGGGCGAAAAAATATATCGCGGCGGCAACCTCGAAACCGGCCTGCCCGCCTGTGCCGCTTGCCATTCCCCCAATGGCGCCGGCATTCCACCCAACTATCCACGCCTTGCCGGGCAGCATTCGGAATATGTCGCCGCGCAATTGCGGGCATTCCGTACCGACCAGCGTACCAAAGATGTCAACAACGAGATGCACATGATTGCTTCTCGCATGAGCGAGAAGGAAATACAGGCGGTATCCGAGTTTATTTCCGGTTTGCGCTAAGTCCAGGGCTAACCCGACACCAATCAAACCGGTTTGGATTCAGGATTATTTCAATGCGCCGAATACCCGATCGGCCGCCTCCAGTGTTTTGCTGATTTCCACGTCGCCATGTGCTGCGGAAACAAACCCGGCTTCGAACGCCGATGGCGCGAAGTAAATGCCTTCTCCAAGCATGGCATGAAAAAAGCGGTTAAAGGCTTCCTTGTCGCAGGCCATTACTTCAGCGTAACTTGCCGGCAGATCCTTCCGAAAATAGAGGCCGAACATACCCCCCATCGCTTGTGCACAAAAAACGATGCCGTGTTTTTTGGCGGCCAGGGCGAAACCTTCCGTGAGCTGCCGCGTTGCGGCGGCAAGTTTTTCATAGAATCCCGGCATCTGTACCAGCCTCAAGGTGGCGAGCCCCGCGGCCACCGCGACAGGGTTGCCGGAAAGCGTGCCTGCCTGGTATACGGGTCCCAGCGGGGCCAGGCACTGCATAATGTCACGCCTGCCGCCAAAAGCGGCCATTGGCATACCGCCGCCGATCACCTTGCCGAGAGTGGTAAGATCGGGTGTTATGCCGTAGAGCCCTTGGGCGCAACCCAATCCCACGCGAAAGCCCGTCATTACTTCGTCAAAGATCAGTACGCCGCCGTATTGCGTGCACAACTCGCGCAGGACCGCCAAAAAGCCGGCTTGCGGCGCCACCAGATTCATGTTGCCCGCTACGGGTTCAACGATGACCGCGGCGATTTCTTCGCCAAATTGGTTGAACGCCTGTTCCACACCGGAGAGATCGTTGTAATCCAGCACCACGGTGCTGGCGGTGGTTCCCGTGGGAATTCCGGCGGAACTGGGATGCCCGAAAGTAAGCGCCCCGGAGCCCGCCTTCACCAGTAAGGCATCATCATGACCATGGTAACAACCCTCGAATTTGATAATGCGGTTTCTGGCGGTGTAGCCTCGCGCCAGACGAATGGCGCTCATGGTAGCCTCCGTTCCCGAGCTCACCAGTCTTACTTGCTCAATTGAGGGAACCAGTTTGCACAGCAGCTCCGCTATTTCGAGTTCCGCTTCCGTGGGTGCGCCAAAAGTCAAACCATTCTGCGCCGCCGCCTGCACCGCTTTAATCACTTCGGGATGCGCATGACCAAGGATTAACGGCCCCCAGGAACCGACGTAATCCACGTAGGTTTTATCGTCCGCATCCCATACATAGGCGCCTTGTCCCCGCCGGAAGAATATCGGCGTGCCGCCCACCGACTTGAAGGCGCGCACCGGAGAATTAACACCACCGGGGATGTATTTCTGAGAACGTTCAAATAATTGCTGATTACGTGAGGTCATTTGCTAACTCATAATCATGAAGAATGGGAAACAAGCGCGAAAATTTCTCAGCTGCCGACCGAATGTCGCGGGCGCCAAACAGAGCGTTGCTCACCGCCACCGCGCCGGCGCCTGCATTTATTAGCTTCATCGCGTTGGTCGAAGTAATGCCGCCAATGGCGACAACGGGAATACGCAGTTTTCGCTTTGCATGAAGCAGAAAATCAATGGAAGCGGCTGCCGCACCGGGCTTGGTGACAGAAGCAAAAAAAGCGCCGAATGCGACATAGTCCGCGCCTTGACGCTCGGCTTCCTCGGCAAGCGCCAGCCGGTCGTAACATGAAACCCCAATAATCTTTCCAGGCCCGAGCTTCCGTCGCGCCTCGGCTATGGAGGCGTCTTCCCGTCCCAAATGCACGCCATGAGCGCCTATCTCGACGGCAAGGTCAGGATGATCGTTGACGATGAGGGGTACGTTGAATTTCCGGCTAAGATGAGCAAGCAAACGAGCCTGCTCCAACCGCAGCGCGATATTCGCTGTCTTGTTTCGATATTGGACCGTCCGCGCCCCGCCTTCCAGGACTTGCTGCGTCATTGTAACCAGTTTGACGGTATCAGGCGCGTCCGGCGTGATTGCATACAGACCGTCAACGCCTGGCCGCATCATTCGCCTTATCTCCATCTGCAGCATCCGTCTCATCGCGAGCCCAGAATAAGCGGTCGGGCAGATACTGTCCCATCCCCGGACGGAAACCGGATTTTAACGATTGCCAGGTATACGCTTGCGCTTCATACACTCCCTCGGCGACCGGCAAACCATTGGCAAGCGCAGCGGCGATGGCTGAGGCGAGTGTGCAGCCGGATCCATGGTACGAGCCTGCCAGCCGCTGCCACGCATCCGTACGTATAACGCCATCGGTTCCATAAAGATTGTTAACCACCTGTGAAGTATTTTCGTGAGTTCCGGTGATCAGCACATATTCGCAGCCCATCTGCAAAAGCCGGACTGCGCACCGACTCAAAGACGGTGTGTCATCGTCATCCTCATCCTCATCCTCATCCTCATCATCATCATCATCCTGTGCGAGCCGCCGCGCTTCCATGCTGTTGGGCGTGATGATGGTCGCCTGGGGAAGCAACAGCTCGCGCATCGCCATTACCATATCTTCGCTGGCGAGTTCGTCGCCGCGGCCCGACGCCAGCACCGGGTCCAGCACCAGCGGGATGTCGGGATAATCGGAAATCACTTCGGCAATGGCTGCGATGATTTCGACGCTGCCCAGCATCCCGATCTTGAAAACATGTACCGGCATGTCTTCCAGAACGGCACGGGCCTGATCCGCCACCCATTCCGGATCGAGCGGCATGACATCGTCTACTCCCGCGGTATCCTGCACAGTGATGGCGGTGATGACTGACAAAGGGTGACAACCCATGCTGGCAAGAGTGAGAATATCGGCCTGAACACCGGCGCCGCCACTGGAGTCGCTAGCCGCGAAAGAAAGTACGATAGGGGGTGGCTGACACATAGGCTAATACCGTAAAATAACATTTTAACCCAAATTACCTTCATCATGCCCACGACTGAAGTTCGCGCTTACCGTTGTTACATGTGCCTCATTTGCGGCTTCATCTACGACGAAGCCGAAGGATCGCCGGAAGAAGGCATTCCTCCCGGCACAAGGTGGGAAGACGTGCCGATGAACTGGACTTGTCCGGAATGCGCCGCGCGCAAGGAAGATTTCGAGATGGTGGAAATTTAAAAAATGGGGGAAATTTAAATGCGTATTCTGCATACCATGCTGCGAGTCGGCGATCTGGAAAAATCCATTGCCTTCTACACCGATGTGCTCGGGATGAAACTGCTGCGTCGAAGGGACTATCCCGAGGGAAAATTTACCCTGGCGTTTGTCGGCTATCAGGATGAGACGGATGGCGCAGTTCTGGAATTGACCCACAACTGGGACATAAAAAAATACGATTTGGGTGCTGGCTACGGACATATTGCCATAGAAGTGGACGATGCCTATCAGACCTGTGAAGCGGTAAAAGAGCGTGGCGGTAAAGTGACGCGCGAAGCGGGGCCCATGAAACATGGCGCCACCGTGATTGCATTCGTGGAAGATCCGGACGGTTACAAGATCGAGTTCATACAGAAAAAGACGGGTTAACCGTTCATGAAAATGGCTGGACTTCGATCCGGGTTTGATCCTTATTGACCCTTATCTCGGCAAAAGGCTCAACTTCACGCCGCCGCTAACCTCCCGATTTGGCTGGCCGCACGAGTCGCACTTCTCGTTGAGGAAAGGGAACGTCGATGCCGTTTTTCTGAAATTCCGACCAGATATCAAGGTTCAGGCTGGAGCGTAGCCGGAGTGCCCCGCCTTCTGGATCCTCTACCCAGACAATCAATTCCAGATTGATTCCACTATCGGCGAATTCCCTGAGGAATACGACCGGCTCAGGGTCGGGCAATATCTGTTGTTGTTTTTTCGCAGCGTCCAGCATGATGTTCATGGCGACATCAATAGGGCTTGTATAACTGATCTGAATCGGCAAAACTAAACGTATCCGGTGGTCCGAATAAGTCTGGCTGACAACGGTTGAAGTAATGAAAGTATCATTGGGTATAAGCGCTTCCGTGCCGTCGTCGACTTTGAGCACCACGTATCGCGTGGTGAGCGCGGTCACCTCACCTTTGCGATTCTCCACGGTGACGACATCGCCGATTCGCAGCGATCGATCCAGAAGAATGATGAAGCCGCTTATATAGTTGCTCGCAATTTTCCGTAAGCTCAACCCGAGCCCGACGCCCAGCGCACCCCCGAAAACGGACAGCACGGTAATGTCTACCCCGATCATGGGCAGCGCAATCAGCGTACCCACAACAATCAGAATAATGCGGGTAATTTTCGACAGGATCACCCGCTGGTTGATATCCAGCGCCTCGGCTTTCATGACGCGCGTTTCAAACGAACTGGCGAGCCAAAACGCCAACAGCATGCTGGCCGTAAATGCGAGGATTCCTTGCGCGATCAGCAATACCGAAAAGCGCTGCTGGCCGACGTGAAAAGAAACATCATCGAGAAGCGTTAGAATTCCCGGCAACAGTCCTGTTATGTAGAGCGCCACTCCGATCCACACGGCCCAGCCGATGAAACGCTCCCATGGATGCAGCCACGCCTGACTGGAAAACCCTCGCCGCAGCATGTAGACAACCGCGCGAATCAGCGCGAGCGCAAACAACAACGGGATAACGATGTTGAGAAGATGCGTCGAATACCAGTGATGCAGCATCCATCTGCCGGGAATGACCAGGGCAAGCGCAAATAGGGGGAACGTAAGCCGGCTCATGCTGTTCACGCCGATCTTCAGCGGGCCGCCGGTGCTTACCTGCGTTGGGATGCGTTGCCTGAACTGCCGTTGCAGCAGCCATGCGAACCCCAGACTCGCAAACAGCACGGCAAGCTGCCACAGGACACTGATTTCCTGTGCATGGATGATCAGGCTACGGAGCAGACTTTGGAATTCGCTGTCGGATTGCATAAAGTAGTGCCGGAACTGCGCGTGCGCCGAAATAAATTCCGGCAGGGCGGGGCAAGCCTGCCGCGGCGTGTCATGGCAATGCGCCCCGGATCGCAAATGTCATTTCTTCAGTTCCAGCGCAGCGGCGAAAAAACCATCCGTGCCGTGCAGGACGGGCGATAATTGCAAGTGTACGCCGGTATCGAGCGGAATTTTTTGCCGCATCAAAAGTTCGGCGCAATTCAGCAGCATGAACTGGGGGTGGCTGCCGAGAAAGCGCTCGACGATTTCCTGGTTCTCCTCCGGCAAGAAGCTGCAGGTGGCGTAAATCAGCCTACCGCCTGGCTTCAACAGGTTCGCCGCGGACAACAGAATCGCCGCCTGCTTGCGCTTGATATCTTCAATGCTCCGGGGAGACTGCCGCCATTTCAAATCAGGATTGCGGCGTAGTGTTCCCAGCCCGCTGCATGGTGCATCCACCAATACCCGGTCGATCTTCCCCGTCAGGCGTTTCACCTTGATGTCATTTTCGTTGGCGATACGCTGCGGATACAGGTTGGATAAGCCGGAGCGCTTGAGGCGCGGCTTAAGGTTGTTCAGCCGTTTTTCGGAAATATCGAAAGCATAGATGCGTCCTTGTGAACGCATCAGCGCACCCAGCATCAGCGTCTTGCCCCCGGCTCCCGCACAGAAATCAACCACCATATCGCTGCGCTTCGGCGCGAGCAAATAACCCAGCAGTTGGCTGCCTTCATCCTGAACTTCCACTTTGCCGGTGAGGAACAGTTCGTGGCGGTTGATGGCGGGCTTGCCGGCAAGGCGGATGCCGACAGGAGAATACGGAGTGAAATTGCCTTCAAGCCCGCCTTTGCTTAATGACGCAAGTACCTCCTCGCGGCTGGCAAGTTGCGTATTGACGCGTAAATCAAGTGATGCAGGCTGCTGCAACGAACGTCCCAGGTTGAGGACCTCGATATCCGGCATGAAGCGGCGCAGCTTTTCCACCAGCCAT
The DNA here is from genome assembly GCA_030453055.1 of Nitrosospira sp. GTDB lineage: Bacteria > Pseudomonadota > Gammaproteobacteria > Burkholderiales > Nitrosomonadaceae > Nitrosospira. The sequence continues at coordinate 11,822 of JAKDLC010000006.1, read as the reverse complement.
TCGGGGAATTCAGCACGAATAGCAAGCGGTTGCGATTCCGGCGTCACCGCCTTGGTTCCGGCGAGTCGCTTTGCTTCGGCCTCGCTGACCAGCGGCAGCAGCTCGCGCAAATTCAAGCCCTGAAACCTGACCAGGTATGCCAGCAACAGTGAACGGGGCGTGGGAGCGCCGGCAACGGACTCAAGAAAGAAGCGGTGACGCAAAATGCCGAATATGGATTCGGCAATAAACGCCCGATCATTTGCGCCCAGCTTCGGATTCTCACGGAAAAAACGCCGCAGTATCGAATCAGCAGGGTGTTCCAGCGGCAATACGGCCCGCAGTGCAGCGGCCGCCATGTCAAGATGAGCAGGGGTAAGACGCATCCATTATCCTAAACCACCGGTCGGCCGGGAGAGCGGCCTGTTACTCTCGCGATTTCAAGTCGGCGCACGCGTCTTGCTTTAGCGATTCAGGGGTTATCGATATAGTTGATTTTTGTGACCATCTGGTCTGTCACCAATCCGATTTTCTGCTTGGCGACTATACGTACCGGCAGCATGTAATGATCGACCGCAAGCCAGATTTTTTTGTCGCGATCGCCGTTGTTTTCCTTCTGCTTCGTCAGGACGATCGTTTCGAGCTTGCCTATCGGCGTTTCGAGGATTTCCCTGCTAACGGTATAGCGTACCACTTCCAGCCTTTTGCCATCGGTTTCATGCAAGTCGACGACCTGGCCGGAGAGTGGAGAGAAAACGAAGTTGTAGAGCAAGCTCAGTCGGTCGTGAGCATTGGGGGGCAGGGCTTTTTGCTCTTCCCTGCCTTTATATTGAAGGGTAAGCACGTTCTTGCCCCAATCGAAGATGGCTATTTTCGGCAGCCTTTTGCCATGCTGATCGGAAAATCGACCAGGGCGCAACGACCCCTGCGCGGTGACGATGCCCTCGCTATCTTGCATGACAGGATCCGGTTGTGTCAGCGACAACAGGCCTGTAGCGCGCGCTTCACTGCTGATTGCATAGCTGCGCGTACCGCTTCTGCGTCTGATTTCCAAGGTATCATTCACCTCACCTTCCAGGGCGCCGGATGTTATCGAATAGCTGATGTCGATACGGGCGGGAATATCAGCGGCAAAAGCGGAAAAAGCGAAAAAGCTGAGTCCCCACGATAAGACAACAGGTAAGTATTTCATTGGTGTAGTCCCGGAGAAAATAAAACTGAACCGTTGATTACGGCGTTACTCACTTCGACACGATTATCCGAAAGCTTCAGCCGGCCCTCCATAAACCAGCGCACGGCTTCGGGGTAAATACGATGTTCCTGTTGCAATACCCGTGTCGCGAGGGTTTCTTCGGTGTCGTCCGGTAATACCTGGACCGCGGACTGAATAATAATCGGGCCGTGGTCCACCCGCGGCGTCACGAAATGTACTGTGCAGCCGTGTATTTTCACGCCTTCTCTCAACGCCCGGCTATGTGTGCCGAGACCCGGATAAGCGGGTAACAGTGACGGGTGAACATTCATCAGCTTTCCGCGATAACGGTTGACGAAGCCGTCTCCCAGAATGCGCATAAAACCGGCGAGTGCTATCAGGTCCGGCTCGTAAGCATCGATTGTTTCCGCCAAGACGGTGTCGAACGCCTCGCGAAGGGAATAAGACCGCGGATCCAGTACCTTTGTTTCAAATCCGTACATTTTTGCGATCTCCAGCCCGGCGGCATCCGGCCTGTCGCTGATGACCGCAGCTATTCGGGTCGGGAGCCTTGCTTCGATCAGCGCCTGCATGTTGCTGCCGCGACCCGAGATGAGGATGACAAGGGATTTCATTATGTCAGCCGATCATTTTGCCGCTTACTTTGCCGCTCATTCAATGATCGTCTGCGCCTCATTGGTATGGCGTGGTCGTATTATGCCGATGCGCCACACAGTCTCGCCCGCGGATTTCAATATCTTCATCGCGCGCTCGGCAAGTTCCGGCGCTACGATCAACGCCATGCCGATGCCGCAATTGAATACACGGTGCATTTCACTGTCGCTCACGTTGCCTTGCCGTTGCAGCCAGCGGAAAAGCGGTGGCATATCCCACGCTTCTTTTTGCAGTACCGCGGCGACACCTTCGGGCAAGACGCGCGGAATGTTTTCCACCAGCCCGCCACCGGTTATGTGAGCCAACCCTTTGACCGGCAGACGCTTCATCAATTCGAGCATCGGTTTTACGTAAATGCGGGTCGGCTCCATTATTACCTCTCCTAACGCTTTACCGTGGAAATTGGCTGACAAGTCCACGTTATTTTTTTCAACGATCCTGCGAATCAGCGAATAACCGTTGGAATGGGCGCCGCTGGAAGCAAGTCCGATTACCGCATCACCTTCCCGGATGGTTAAACCGGTGATGAGTTGTTCTTTCTCCACCACGCCTACCGCGAAACCGGCAAGGTCGTATTCTCCCTCCGGGTACATGCCTGGCATTTCGGCGGTCTCCCCGCCAATCAGGGCGCACCCCGCCTGTTCGCAACCCGTTGCGATACCCTTGACGACCCGCGTCGCGGTATCCACGTCCAGTCGGCCGCAGGCAAAGTAGTCCAGGAAGAACAGCGGTTCCGCGCCTTGTACCAGAATATCGTTGACGCTCATTGCCACCAGGTCTATACCGACGCTGTCATGTTTGTCGAGCCGGAATGCGAGCTTCAATTTGGTACCCACGCCATCGGTGCCCGATACCAGCACCGGATTGCGGTAATTTCCGGAGATTTCGAACAGCGCTCCGAAGCCGCCTATGCCTGCAAGCACTTCCGGGCGCATGGTACACTTCGCGTAGGGCTTGATGTTTTCCACCAGGCGGTCACCCGCATCGATGTCCACGCCCGCCTCGCGGTAGGACAACCGGATAGCGTCGGGATTTCCGGGTTTGGATGAAGTCAAGTTGAGTTCTCGCACCGTTGCGGATAGCATGCTGCTTTTCAAGGAGCGTAATTTTACCGTAAATGATTCCCGAACACTTCCGTGATTTGCGCCATCCATCGGTGCGAGCCCCGTTTGTACGGTTGCGTCCTGTGCGCAAGCCATACAGGGGCGACAATCTCCATCGTTCGTAATCGTAATGAAGCAACTGGTGCTGGACATCGCCCCGTCGCGGCCACCCACGCTGGCTAATTTCGTGCCGGGACGCAATGCCGAGCTGTTGCAGACCTTGGGCAATATCATGGCGGGACGGGAGCGAGAGCGCTTTGTCTATCTATGGGGGGCCGTGGGATGCGGCAGAAGCCATTTGCTGCAAGGGGCGGCGGGGATGTGCATGCACAACAAAATGAGCGCCGTGTATTTCGCATGTGATGCGGATACGCATTTCATCGCAGGCGGCGAAGCCGATTGTGTAACGGTGGATGATGTGGATCGTCTCAACGCCAAGGCGCAAATTGGTTTGTTTAATCTCTATAACCGTATTCGCGACGAGGGCCGCGCGCTTTTGCTGGTAAGCGGCCCTGCGCCTCCGGCGCATTTGACCTTGCGCGAAGACCTGGTCACGCGCCTGGCATGGGGATTGGTGTATCAGGTGCATGAATTGACTGACGAGGAAAAAACACAAGCCATGACCAGCCATGCCGCGAGCCGCGGGCTCGATCTGTCGCGGGAGGTTTGCGACTACCTGCTGCGGCATGGACGCCGTGACTTGGCGTCCTTGATGGCTACGCTCGACGCGCTTGACGGCTATTCGCTCGCGCGCGGGCGTAAAGTCACCGTTCCGTTAGTGCGCGAATTACTTCAGACGGGATCATGAAACTGGCTCTGTTCGACCTCGACAATACCCTGCTGGCCGGTGACAGCGACTTCGAGTGGGCGCAATTCCTGATCGAGCAGCGCGTGCTCGACCGCGAGGTGTATGAGGCGCGCAATGTGGAATTCTACGAGCAATACAAAGCCGGTACCCTCGACATACACGAATTTCTGGATTTCCAGTTGAAGCCATTGTCACGCCATCCCCGCAGCCAGCTCGATGCCTGGCACAGTGAATTCATGGAGAAAAGGATTCTTCCGCTGATCGCGCCAGGTGCGCGGGAGTTGATTAACCGGCATAGGCTCGGCGACGATCTGTGCGTCATCATCACCGCTACCAATCGCTTCGTTACCGCGCCGATCGCGCGCGCACTGGGCATAAGCAATCTAATCGCCACCGAGCCGGAACATAAGAATGGTGAATTTACGGGCCAGGTTTCAGGATTGCCCAGTTTCAGAGAGGGCAAGATAGCGCGGCTGGAAAGCTGGCTGGATGAGCGCAATCTGACCTGGCTGTCTTTTCTGGAAAGCTGGTTTTACAGCGATTCACTGAATGATCTGCCGCTGCTCAAAAAAGTCACCCACCCTGTCGCGGTGGATCCTGACGCAACCCTCAAGGGTTATGCGCAAGAAAATGCCTGGCCCATCATCAGCCTGCGATAACGTATGATGCCGCGAATCGCAAATCCGGAGAAGACGATGGATGCGACCATAGGCTATCGCCCATTAATCCCTGGCTTGAAATGTCGTTCGTTCGCGTATTGATGTGACTGCCGGTGTGACTGCGGACAAATATCCCGTATTACTGCTGATTCTCTTCCTGCTGTTCGCCTTTGGCGGCCTTTTTACCGGGTTACTGTTCGGCAGCGTGGATATTTCCTTTTCTGGCGTGGCTCACGCATTGTTTTCGTCCGGCGACACCATTCCTCATCAGATTATCTGGCAGCTTCGCCTGCCGCGCGTATTGGCCGCATTCGCCTGTGGCGGCCTGCTGGCCCTGGCGGGCGCGCTGTTGCAGATTTTATTGCGCAATCCGCTGGCCGATCCTTATATCCTGGGCGTCTCCGGCGGGGCGGCGGTGGGCGCGCTCCTCGCGATGTTGCTGGGATGGGGCCTCATATTGACCAATCTTGCCTCTCTGGCCGGCGCGTTGACGGCGATCGCCATCGTATTCGGTTTGAGTTTTCGCGCCGGGGACTGGAATCTCTACCGGCTGCTCCTGACCGGTGTTGTATTGTCTGCGGGCTGTACGGCGCTGACGACATTGATCCTGACTCTGGCACCAGCCAGCGATGTAAAAGGCATGCTGTTCTGGTTGATGGGCGACGTCTCCCGTGCCGACGAAGGGTTGCTGCCTGCGTGGATCACCCTGATTATCGTAGCAGTCATAAGCATGCTCTTTTCCGGTAGCCTCAACGTTCTGAGCCTCGGTCAGATGAAGGCGAAAACGCTGGGTGTGGCCGTATTGCCGTTGCAGGCCGGCATCTACTTTGGCGCGTCATTGGCGACGGTGGCGGCGCTGATGCTGGCGGGCGCCATCGGTTTTGTCGGACTGATTGTTCCCCATGCCGTCCGCCTGTTGGGAATCAGCGACTTTCGTTGGCTTTTGCCCTTGTCGGTGCTGTTGGGAGGCGGTTTTCTTACGCTGGCCGATACCTTGGCGCGCACCTTGTGGGCGCCGCAGCAATTGCCGGTCGGGGTTTTAACCGCATTGCTGGGCGTACCGATGCTGTTGCTGCTGCTGTCGAGAAAGCGTTGATGTTGCGTGTTTGCCTCAGGCCGCCGGCCTGATCCCTGATGGACTCGACGCAGCTACATGAGCGTCGAGAAGATTGGCGTTTTCCTGAGGAAGCGCCTGACTGATTTCGCAGAAAGATCGACCTGGGAGAGAATGGATTCAGTCACGACTGAATTATGCGGCATAATTCACCCTTTTCCGTTTCGCCGCGATGAACGTTGCCAAGTTATCCGCATGGCGCCCTGCGCCATCTTCATTATCGCCTCGTGCGCGCGGCTGGCTGCAGAACCGCGGCTCTCTTACTGAACTCATTCAGCAGCGTTGTCGTGGCGAGTTTCGCGTTAAACCGGTATTCCAGTCGTGGGCGAAGGCATGCGGGGATGAACTCGCCGTGATGAACTTGCGTCGAAACGAGCTTGCCATGGTGCGGGAGGTGTACTTGTATTGCGGTAACACACCGGTGGTATTTGCGCATTCGGTGGTGGCGATGAAAGATATCCGAGGCGCGTGGCGCGGATTGGGCGGTCTGGGCAGCAGGTCGCTGGGTACCGTATTGTTCACGAATCCCGTGGTTAAGCGCACACCACTTCGATTCAAAAAGTTGAATTCAGCTCATCCGCTTTTCCGCCGCGCCTGCCGGAAATTGCAGGCAAAACCGCCTGACTTGTGGGCGCGCCGTTCCCTGTTCAGCCTGCGAGGGCAATCCATACTGGTCACCGAGGTATTTCTTCCTTCGATTCTGGAGCTGTCGTCGTGACACTCACACAGCGTCTTGGCCATTACGAGAAGCTGATGCGGCTGGATAAGCCCATCGGCATTCTGCTGCTGCTATGGCCCACGCTGTGGGGCTTGTGGCTTGCGGCGGACGGTCTGCCCAGCATGAATATTCTGGTGATATTCGTGCTGGGTACGGTGCTGATGCGGTCCGCCGGCTGCGTTGTCAATGACTACGCCGACCGTAATTTTGATCCGCACGTCGAACGCACCCGGAACCGCCCGCTGGCTACCGGTGTGGTGGGCTCCGGCGAGGCGCTGTTGCTGGCGGCGGGATTGAGTCTTTGCGCGTTTCTGCTGATACTGCCGCTGAATCGTCTCACGCTGACGCTGTCGGTGTTTGCGCTATTTCTTGCCGTAAGCTATCCCTTCACCAAGCGCTTCTTCGCGATGCCGCAAGCCTATCTCGGCATTGCCTTCAGCTTTGGCATTCCGATGGCTTTTGCCGCGCAGACCGGTGAGGTGCCGTTTGTTGCCTGGGTATTGATGGCGGCTAACCTGCTTTGGGTCATTGCTTACGATACCGAGTACGCGATGGTGGATAAGGTTGACGATCTCAAGATCGGCATCAAGACTTCCGCCATTACTTTTGGCCGTTTCGATGTCATGGGTGTGATGTCGTGCCATGTCATTTTTCTGGGCGCCATGACGGTGGTTGGGCTGATCCAGAAACTGGGCATTATGTATTATGCAGGTCTGGCGGTTGCGCTGGGACTGATGCTTTATCAATACCGCCTGATTCACGATCGCGACCGAGGACGCTGCTTCAAGGCTTTTTTGCACAATAACTGGGTGGGTGCGACAGTATTTGCCGGCATCGCGCTGGATTACCTGATAAGGGCAACCTCATGATAGATGCTTTCCGATGAAATATAAGGACTTGCGCGATTTTATCGCCCAACTGGAAAATCAGGGCGAACTGAAACGCATCACAGCCGATATCGATCCTCACCTGGAAATGACCGAGATCTGCGACCGGGTGCTGAAAGCCGGCGGTCCCGCCATTCTGTTTGAAAAACCCAGGGGTCATACCATTCCGGTGCTGGGAAATTTATTCGGTACGCCGCGGCGCGTGGCCATGGGCATGGGGCAGGAGTCGGTCGAGGCGCTGCGCGAAGTGGGAAAACTCCTCGCCTATCTGAAGGAACCCGATCCACCCAAAGGCTTGAAGGATGCGTGGGAAAAATTCCCCGTGTTGAAACAAGTGCTCAACATGGCGCCGAAGGTGCTTTCGAAGGCCCCTTGCCAGGACATCGTATGGGAAGGAAGCGACGTGGACCTCGGCAGGCTGCCGATCCAGACTTGCTGGCCGGGGGATGCAGGTCCGCTGATCACATGGGGGTTGACCGTCACCCGAGGTCCGCACAAGACGCGGCAGAATCTCGGCATTTACCGGCAACAGGTGATCGGGCCCGATAAACTGATCATGCGCTGGCTGGCCCATCGTGGCGGCGCGCTGGATTATCGCGATTTTTGTCTTGCTAACGCGGGACAGCCTTACCCGCTGGCGGTTGCGCTGGGGGCCGATCCGGCGACCATACTCGGCGCCGTGACACCAGTGCCGGACAGCCTGAGCGAATACCAGTTTGCCGGACTACTGCGCGGGGCGAAAACCGAAATCGTCAAATGCCTGGGTCATGATTTGCAGGTCCCGGCCAGTGCCGAAATCGTGCTGGAAGGCTATATTCATCCCGGCGAAACGGCGCTTGAAGGTCCTTTCGGCGATCACACCGGCTACTACAACGAGCAGGAGACTTTCCCGGTATTCACCGTCGAGCGCATCACCATGCGGCGCGACCCGATCTATCATTCCACCTACACCGGCAAGCCCCCGGATGAGCCGGCGATACTCGGCGTGGCGCTGAATGAAGTATTCGTGCCGTTGCTGCAAAAGCAGTTTACGGAAATCGTTGATTTTTATCTGCCACCGGAAGGCTGTTCCTATCGCATGGCGGTGGTAAGCATGAAAAAGCAGTATGCGGGCCATGCCAAGCGCGTCATGTTCGGCGTTTGGAGCTTCCTGCGGCAGTTCATGTATACCAAATTCATCATCGTCACCGATGATGATGTGAATATCCGCGACTGGAAGGAGGTCATCTGGGCCATTACGACGCGGGTCGATCCCGCGCGTGACACGCTGATCGTGGAAAATACGCCGATAGATTATCTCGACTTCGCCAGTCCGGTATCCGGCCTGGGCGGGAAAATGGGGCTGGACGCCACCAACAAGTGGCCGGGGGAGACTAGTCGGGAATGGGGTACGCCGATTGTGATGGATGCGATGGTGAAACGGCGGGTGGATGAGGTTTGGAAGGAGTTGGGGTTGTGAATGGTGCACGTTACACCTTGATAGGCTGCGTCGGTCTTGTGGTTCCAAGGCAAGTCGTTGCCAGTTCTCACCAAGGTGATAATCATTTTTTCGCGATTAGGGTTAACAAATATATCCTTTCGTTCGGACTTCTTCATGCACACAGGGAGATGCTTGCCTCAATGTTGAGATAGACTCAAAACTATCACCACAACCCCGCCTTGGCAATTTGACCGCTTCATTCAACTAAAGGGTGTACCTAAGTCCAATTGTTTACTCAGTAATAAAACCCAAAAATAGAAGCTGGGAATATCAAATCGTTCCAGCATACCGTCCCGCTGGCATGGACCATCGGCTTCAGATTTATGCACTAAGACCGTAAATCAATCCAACGGTCTAGTTTTTCCGCCGTAGCAATCTCGTTAGCAGCTTGCACGAGTATTGAATTGAAATGTTTATCCAATTTTTTCGAGACAGACAGATTCAGGTGGTACATGCTGACCGGTTATGTCGCCCAGCTTTTGCGCTGAATAGAAAAATCACGCCGCTAGGGGAATGGATGTGTGTAGCTTGAAATTATATATGCTGCAAGGAGAGAATTTGAACGACTATTGGACAGTAACGGGCTGGGCGTGGAAGCCGCGCTACTCAACCAGGCGTTTTATGCGCCTGTTTCCTTGTTTCATTAACGAGTATGCCTCATTAGTGGCAAAAAGTTCAGCGCCAGCGGTCTCAGAGTATTTCTTTATAAACGTAGAGACTAAGCCGGCATGACGATCCTAAACGATGAGAATTTCTCGGAGGTTATGGCCGATCGTGAAGATCAAAAGCATCTCTTGAGGATACGCGTAAAGATGTATAAAGAGCGTAAGGTCAGGAAGGCAGAGTTTTCAGTCCCCGATGATGATTGGTACGTGCTTGACGATAGTCGTGTCAGAGAGATCAAGCTCGCAAAGAACAAGTCCCGCTCTGAGCAGTTTGAGGATCAGTTATGGATCTTACTGTCGCGAATGGGTTTCAAGTATCTTTCTCGCGATCGTCTGTGTCGACTACAGTACGACACTGGCACAGGCGCAGCTCAGCAGATCGATATTCTTGCCGTTGACGACGAATGCGCTGTCATTTTTGAATGCAAATGCGCTGACTCCGACTTGTCGAAACTGGCGAATTTTAAGACAGAAATCGAGTCCCTTGGCGGGAAGAAGGCAGGGCTACACAGAGAAATCCGCACACGATTTAAGAATCCCGACCTGAAGATAGCCTATGTTTTTGCAACCAAAAATTATATTATAAGCTCGGTTGATATTGATCGCCTGAGATCCTTTCAGGTTCACCATTTTGCAGAGCCAGATTTGGAGTATTACACTCAACTCGTCGAACATCTAGGGTTATCGGCCCGCTATCAGCTTCACGGCGACCTATTCGGAAACCAGAGTATCCCTGGTATCGAAAATCGTGTTTACGCCATCGAAGGTTCGATGGGCGGCGTAGAGTACTTCTCCTTCGCAATTGAACCCGAAAGATTACTGAAGCTTGGGTATGTGCTCCATCGCTCCAAGTCTATTCGCGTCCTTCCGTCTTACCAACGGCTCATAAAGAAATCCCGACTCTCCTCAATTAGGAAATTCATTCAAAACGGCGGCTACTTTCCGAACTCGATCATTGTGAACATAGACGCCGGTGGCAAGCCTCTTCAGTTCGACCGAGGTACATCTAACATTGTCGGCTCCCCAACTGCAGTTGGCATACTTCATCTTCCCGCTAAATACCGCTCGATGTACGTCATTGATGGGCAGCACAGGCTATATGCTTATAGTGATAGCAATTACGCTGAGAGCAATACCATACCAGTGGTAGCGTTTGTTGACCTTGATCGCCAAGAACAACTCCGCCTATTTATTGAAATTAATGAAAATCAGAAGGCGGTCTCCAAGAACCTGAAGCATACGCTTGACGCAGATCTGAAGTGGGACTCACAGAATTTAAATGAGATGGCAGATGGAATCAAAAAGACGCTCGCTCAAGAGCTCGGAGAGGATGTCTCATCACCACTATTCAATCGTGTTCTTGTTGGCGAAGATCATCGGACAGAGACTCGAGTTATAACTCTCGAAGCCATATTAAAAGGGATCAACCAAACTCGTTTTATTGGCAAGTTTACAAAGGATTCTATTCGAGAGCAGGGATTCTTCTACACCGGCAAAAGTAAATCAACATTGGATCGCACAAAGGCTATATTGTTTGAGTATTTGTCTTACGTTGCGAAAATTCTCCCAGAGGAATGGCAGAGGCTACCGCGAGACAACGGGATCCTGACGATCAATGACGGTATTACTGCGCTCATTGCAGTATTCGGCGATATCGTGCAGCACATGGTGGATTGTAAGGAGGTGGTTTCCTTAACAGACAGTCCAGCAAAAATCGTCGACACCACGTCCACCTATATTGACGGAATCAAAAACTTCTTTGCGCAACTAAGTGACATTGAGCGGGCGGAACTTCGAAAAAAATATGGTAGCGGAGCTCCCACCCGGCTCCGCCGTATATTCCAACTCTGGATTCAGAGGCACCGGGGCGATTTTAAGCCGAACGGCTTAGATGAATATTGGCGTGATCAATCTAAACAGTACAACGTAGATACATATTCGCGGGTGGCTGACATAGAGACTCGGTTAAGAGATGACGTCAAAGAAACACTGATGGGTGCCTACGGCAATATGTGGCTGAAGCGAGGAATGCCAGAAAAGCTATACACGTCTCTAATAACGGAAGCAGCGAAGAAGAATCGCATAATCGAAGACGAAAACGAAGAAAAAACGCCGTGGGACTGCTTGATGCTGATCCATTTTCGGGAGATTATGCAGCACGAGGCCCAATGGAGTAAACTGTTCCAGAAGAAATATACGATTCCCGGCCAGGAGGGGAGAAAGAAGGAGGAAAAGACATCTTGGCTAGTAAAGCTAAATACTATTAGAAATAACGCCGATCATGAATACAGCGTCAGCAAGGATGAGGCAGACTATGTTGCGGCGCTTCACGACTGGCTCATCTTGGAAGATTCGGAGCCAATAGTGCGCCTTAGCAAGGAGGCCGGTAAAGACACTAAATCAGAGTGATTGAATACAAGGGCCACTTCTGTATTGGCTCACTACTGTCCGGTTAAACGAGAGGGAGAATCGCTGAAAGCCATGAATGACGCTGGATTCCGAGCGATAAAGGGTGGTGTCGATTTGAATGGCAAAATAGAGT
>JAKDLC010000444.1 GCA_030453055.1 Nitrosospira sp. | reverse complement strand
ATCGGACGCGCGGATTGTTCTGGCCGAGGCTTGCGCAACATACGCACGACAAAGAAAACCGCAGCCATCAGCGCAGCCAGCATCAGCACGTCCATCATGTTGATACCTTCGAACGCGCCACCCATGAAAAGCGCCGCCAGCAATCCTCCCGCAGCCAGGCCGGCCAGCGGTCCCATCCATTTACTGCCACCGGCAGCCGCGGATGCGGGCGCGGCGGTTGAGCCCGGCGCTGGCTTGGAAGCTGCCTGCGAGCTTACCGCTTCACGTTGTTTGCCAATACTCTTACCACCACCAAAGCGTTTCGCCTCGGCATCAAAGGCGGCCAATCCGAAGCTAAGAATGGCCAAGGTAAGCAGGGTCAGTATTTTCTTCATGAAGGTCTCCGAAGATAGGGTTGAAGGGGAGAGTATAGCATTATCAGTTCATCCGGTTGTTTCATAAATCAGGTAACGAAAGTCATCTTTTTCATATGCAAGCATACCATTTGCCGGGGACGTATAGGTGAAGGCGAGAACGAAGCGGCGTATGATAGTTGTCGCACAGACGCCCTACAGTTTAGGGCTTAACGTTAGCGCTTATGCAGTTATTTAAGTCATATCAGTCATATCGGGCCAATACATGACGACCGATCGCCATCAACCGCCGAAATCAACTTCAACGCCTCATCCACTGGACCAGGCTCTTGAAAAAAGCCAGGAAGTAAAAGACAAGGTGGAGAAATGCGCCATCGAGCTTTCCACTGTCAACGAAACGGTGAAAAAGGAAATAGCGGCCGGTATTACGCCGCAGCAGGCGGAAAAAGCGCTGGCGCAAAGCGAAAGTGTAGAGGATGCGGTGCAGGAGTGTGCGGGCGAGCTCGATGAAGTCAATGAAGTTCTGGCGCAGGAAATTAATGGTCGCAACAAGCGTAATCGCGAATTGATAGAAACCCTGCAAGAACTGTCCGCTACACAAAATAGTTTATCCGATACGCAAGACGTTCTGGCAATTGCGCACGAGGCAGTGGAAGAAGCAAAGCACCGCAGTTTGCACGACTTCGTTACAGGCATACCCAACCGGGAGTTATTCAGCAATCGCCTTGAGCAGGCGATTGCTCTCGCCAAGCGGACCGGCTGGCTGTTGGCCGTGATGTTTATCGATCTGGATCGTTTTAAATCAATCAACGACACGCATGGTCACGCGGTAGGTGACCGGGTACTACGGGTCGTGGCGCAACGATTACACGAACAGGTTCGTAGTGAGGATACCGTCTGCCGTTATGGGGGCGATGAATTTCTCTATTTGATGGTGAATTCCAAGGATACCGGGAATATTCAACGTATCGCGCGTAAGATATTCGATCGAGTTTCGCAGACCATGATTGTTGATGATTTGATGCTTAGTGTTGAGCCCAGTATCGGTATTGCCGTTTTTCCGGGCGACGGGACTACGGGCCAGGAGTTGGTGGCGAATGCCGACGTCGCCATGTATCGCGCCAAAGAAAAAAAAGCCATGTATATTTTGTTCAATGAGGTTAACGGTAATTCTGACAGTTCGGGGCTTAGGGGGCCCGGCAGGCATGACCATTCTGACCGTTAACACCGGCAGT
>JAKDLC010000005.1 GCA_030453055.1 Nitrosospira sp. | reverse complement strand
GCGTCCTTCATGGCTTTCAGCGATTCTCCCTCTCGTTTAACCGGACAGTAGTGATGTAAAGTATGTAAAGTAAATGTTTTTATGATTGATAAGCGATTTTATGTCATTTCAGCCTCAAACGACAACGGACCGCAATGGAACGGCTGAAATTTCACAGATGACAAGATTGCAATTTTCCAAGCCTTGCTTTTACCCGAAGCCGGCGCTTGATTTCGGGAATGGCGTCATGGCAAATACCGCAAACAATTCCGGTGCAATCGGCTATCATTAAAACAAAAACGAATAAAAAACGATGTCCATGAAGAATCCGGATCCCGCTCCGGGGTCGCACTTTCCTGCAGAAGGCACTGTTCCGCCCCGCGCGGTCGCATTGCGCGCCGTTGCGCCTTGCTGGATATGGCAACGGCTGGTGCAGGAAAGGAAAGCTGTCAGCAGACGTGTGGTGCAATGCGCTTCGCTTATTGCACCCTACGCTTTGCTGAGGCCATGACCATGACTACGCAACCGGCAATCCTCGACTGGCAAAGCGTCCTGGCCGCTGATAGGGCGACGGTAGGAGGCAAAGCCTGGCAATTGGCACGGCTCAAGCAATTTGGCCTGCCGGTACCGGAGGGGCTGGTGATTTCCGCCGGATGGCGTCGGCTACACGACGGTGCAGCGGCGCTTTCCCCGGAACTGTCGGGCGCGCTGCGGGAGGCTCTGGCCGCCCGTGGCTGGTTGAACAAGCCGCTGGCTGTACGCTCTTCAGCCGCCAGGGAGGATTCAGCCAAGGCTTCCTTTGCCGGCATTTACCGCTCCTGTCTGAATGTTTGCGGCATGGAACAGGTGGAGGCGGCAATTTGCGAGGTCTGGGCCTCGCTGTGGTCTCCGGCCGCCATCGCTTATCGGCAAAAACTGGGACTGGTCCATGGCGTCCGTGGCGCCCATGTCGCTGGGGCCGCGGGTACACCGGATATGGCCGTGATCATCATGCCGCTGCTGCCCGCCATTGCCTCCGGCATCGCTTTTACCTGCGACCCGATCAGCGGCCGTGACGACCGGCTGGTCATCCACGCGCAATGGGGCCTGGGCGAGTCGCTGGTCGGTGGGCAGACAACCGGCGACGAATATGTTTTTGCCGAAGATCCGCTCGATGATCACTGGATGTTGTTTCGCCAGCAGATGGGAGGAAAGGCGGCCAAGGCAGTCGTCCGGCCGGAGGGTGGAACGGCAATGGTCTCCACCTCGGCGACACAAGCCGGGGCTTTTGTTCTTTCTCCGGATCAAGCGCTACATCTGGCGGAACTGCTGCGCGACGCCGCCGTGGCGCTGGATTTCACCCATCCCTTCTATGATCTGGAATGGGTGTGGGACGGCGATCAGTTTTGGCTGACCCAGGCGCGGCCGGTGACCGGAAGGCCCCGTTACACCTATCCCGCCTTGCAAACCCAGCCCGCCTGCTGGACGCGCGGCAACACCTGCGAGGTGGTGCCCGATCCGCTGTCGCCGATCGACTGGAGCAGTGCGCGCAAGATGGTGAATGCACTGCTCGTGCAGGGTTGTCTGCTGGCGGGTTATCCGCTGCTGCCAGGGGTGCAACGTGCCGGGCTCTTCCACGGACGGCTTTATCTGGAGCTTTCCTTGTTGCAGTGGGAATATTTCGATGCGTTGGGCGTCGTTCCCAAGGTGGTGAATGCGCTGATCGGCGGCCGCCAGCCGGAGATTGCGATATCCGCGCCCAGTCTTGGCAGCCGTCTGGCGCGCCTGCGAAGGGTGCTGCGTTATATGCTGCGCTCCCCGGCCCGGCGCCGCCGAGGCGCGCGAGCCGTTGAGCGTGCGATGGTTGAGGCAGGCCGGTGGCGGAAGCAGGCAACTGCCGAGGATGCCGCAGGGTTGCGGGCGGAAATTCTTTATCAGTTTCGTGTGGTGCGCGGCGCCATCGATTTGTTTTTTTTGCAGAGTTCCGGCGGGGGAAGCTTGTCGATGCTGGTGGAGCAGTTGGACAAGTATTTTCCGGGAGAAGGGTATGCGCTGGCTACGGCCCTGCTCGCCGGCGGTGAGCCCAGCGTTACGGCACGTCAAAGCTATGATCTGATGGCTTTGGCGCGTTTGTCGCAGGCAAGCGCCGGGGAAGGAGTCGGTGAAGCTTCCGGTGGTTGTCAGCACCGTCGACATCGGCAGAATCCGGAATTCGAGCGTGCTTTCAATGCGTTTCTTGAGCATTACGGCCATCGCGGGTTGTATGAAAGTTATTTCCGGAATCCGAGATGGCGGGAAGCGCCGGAATACCTGCTGTCGTCACTGGCGCAACTGGCCGAGGTCGATGAAGCGGCGCTGCGGGCACGTCAGCAGGCGGCGGTGGCTGACGCACTGGCGCGCATCGAGACCGGCGCGCCATTCTGGAAACGCGCATTCATTCAATGGCTGGCAAAAGCGGCGCACCAGGAGGGCAACCAGCGTGAGGCCGCACGTAGCGCGCTGATTGCCTATACGGAGCCTGTACGCCTGATTCTGCTGGCGGCCGGGCGCTATCTGGCCGGACATGGGGTGCTGGCGCAGGAAGCGGACATTTTTCAGCTCATGCTCTCCGAAATACTGCGCGCGCTTGACGGCGATATTTCAGCGGCCGGCGTGAGGGCGCGCGTGGCCGATCGAAATAAACTGTTCGAAAAATGGTCGCGGGAAATAGCGCCGGGCGTTGTGGTCGAGGCATCACGGCATTCGACGGGGGGCTGGCAGGCGCCTGCGCCTGGGGCGGTTGCACCGGCAAACAATTCGCGGCGCTACCAGGGCATGCCCACCGGCACAGGCCGCGCCAGAGGTAAAGCATGCCTTCTACGGCACCCGTCGGATGGTTTCAAATTGCAGCCGGGCGATATTCTCGTTGCTCCCTCCACCGATCCCGGCTGGACGCCGCTTTTCCTCAGGGCGGGTGGGCTGGTGGTGGAGGCTGGCGGCTATCTGTCGCATGGCGCGATCGTTGCCCGCGAATTCGCCATTCCGGCGGTGGTGAACCTGCCGGGGATACTGGCCAGCATCAAGGACGGAGACATGGTGGAAGTTGACGGCATGAGCGGTATCGTGACGTTGATTGAGTAGTGTGTCGGCGTCTGGCGACGCGCTGGACATGTACAACTTCCGAAGAAGGCGGCTCGCATACGTCCAAGCCACCTTCGCGCGGTCGGAAAGTAGTAGCATATTATTAAGCGAGGTAGATGTACGGGAATTTTGAATTCCTTGTTTGGCTTTAGCAAACGTAGGCTATGAACAGTATGAATACAGTGCCGCTCGTCAAAGGTAAAGTAACGTTCGAGGAGGTAGCACCGCCGTTTACTGGTGCGACAATGTATGTGCGCCTGGAAAATATAACCTTCGCCGACGCCGCTTCCAAGGTGGTTGCCGAATACGTCAAACGAGACGTCGCTTTCGACCCAAAAATCTCCAGCGACTTGACATTCGCCATAACCGGCAACCTCCCCGACCCCAGCGCGAGCTATGCGGTCAGGGTACATATTGACGTTGACGGAGACGGGGAGGTGAGCCAGGGTGATTTCGTAAGCATGCAAAGCTATCCAGTGATCACTTTTGGCCATCCAAGTGAAGTATCGATTCTCGCCCGACAGGTGAAGTAACGATATCTCTGACTTACTACAAAGTGTAGTGAGTCAGAGATATCGTTACTTCACCGATTCAAATGAATAAACCGGGAAGGAATGTTAAAAATGACTGGATTGTTGTCAGACAAGGCGCGAGGAGGCGCATAGTTATTCATATGCAACGACGAGCAGCGCGGTATGGTGGCAATCCAGTCATTTTTAAGTAACGATATCTCTGACTTACTACACCAGACTAAGGAGGGTATGAAAATGGCAAAAGAAGAGTTTCGTTCAAGCTCGGAAGTGCGCACAGGTTTTGTCAAAGGCAATACCTTCGGATACCGTCCTGTGCAATACAGCGTCATCGACGGTGAGGCCGTCTTTGAGGGCGACATCGTGTTGGGCAGTATCAATGAAATGGAGCGGCTGGTCGCTGAGATCAACAAGGGAAAACATACACAGCCCCTTGGCATCGTCATTACCGGGACGCAGTTCCGTTGGCCTGGCGGTATCGTACCCTACACCATCGATCCCGAGCTCCCCGACAAAGGGCGCGTCGATGACGCAATAGATCATTGGCATAGCCGCACGAGTATCAGATTCATCCCCCGCACCGGCGAGCAGAACTTTGTGACCTTCAGGCCTGGAGAGGGATGTTCGTCGTGGGTTGGCATGCGAGGGATCGGACAGCAGTTCGTTACGCTGGCCTCGGGGTGCAACAAAGGCAGCACGATTCATGAAATTGGCCACGCCGTCGGTCTTTGGCACGAGCAAAGCCGCGAAGACCGGGACCGTTTCATACGGATCCTTTTCGAGAATATCGAGGAAGGAAGGGAACATAACTTTAACCAGCATATTACCGACGGTGACGATGTAGGCCGATATGATTTTGGGTCGATAATGCATTATGGCGAATTCGCGTTTTCGAAGAATGACCAGCCCACTATCGAGACTCTGAATGGTGAGTCGATAGGCCAGAGAAGCGGCCTGAGTAACGACGATCTTCTGGCTGTCAACTTCATGTATCCTCTTTCGATTCCATTGATCTTGCAACCGGGGCTGTACACCATCCAGCAGCAGAGCAATGGCCGATTTGTGGATGCGCATGAGCATTCGGGAGAGGACTTCGGGCTGGTTACTCGCCCTGCACAGAATAATCGCACCCAGCAATGGATTCTAATACCCGTGGGAGGCGTGTTTACGATTCGGCAGCAGAGCAATGGCCGGTTTGTGGATGCGCATGAACACTCGGGGGAGGACTTCGGGCTGGTCACGCGCCCTGCACAGGATAACGATACCCAGAAATGGGTGTTGACGCGCTTCAGCGGCCCATATATGGGCGGCCTATACACCATTCAGCAAAAGAGCGGTAGCCGATTTGTGGACGCGTATCAAGATTCGGATGAGGACTTCAGGCTGGTCACGCGTCCTGCAAAGAATAACGACGCCCAGAGATGGATAATAACGCCCTCGGGCAACGACACATTCACCATCCAGCAAAAAAGCACTGACCGGTTTATGGATGCACATGAAATTGAAGAGAGGGACTTTGCTCTCGTTACCCGGCCTGTACAAAACAACGCTACACAACGGTGGCTGATCAAACCGGTGTAACGCCGATAACTTTCAGGAATTCGGAAAAGTGAAATGCCAGCCCCATACGTTCCCGTTTCGGAAGGAGGAGGTCATTTGATCTACCATTGTAAAAGTGAATTACGATAAGCATAATACATCGTCATGCCAAGGAGTAAATGCATGAGTAAAGCAAAAATCGTGATTACCCTTGAAGAAAAAACCTTGGAAAAAATCGATCGCCTGATCGGGCTGCATGTCTTTCCAAACCGTAGCCGCGCCATTCATGAAGCGGTCGAGGAAAAACTTGAGCGCCTTGAGAAGAACCGTCTTGCGGCGGAATGCGCCAAGCTGGACCCATCCTTTGAACGGGCGCTTGCTGAGGAGGGTCTTTCCGAGGACCTGGCGGCATGGCCGGGATAGTAAGAGGCGAAGTCCACTTGACTGATCGCCTTTGACATCTACCTCTCGCCCACATGTTCGAGATTGGGAACGTAAAAACCCCCAAAGAAAGTTATATGAGTAACCGGTATAGTATTCAGGGTTCCGAGGGAGAGTTTGAACCCCGTTCCCGGAGGCGTGTGTTGCGCAATCTGCTCGGCATACGTTCGGTGCGAGAAATGGCACAGCTTGAGTCCGAGGCTCTCTATAAAGCAACCGAACGAGCAATTGATGAGACGCAACTGAGTCAACATTTCGATGCCGATGACATCCGGCATATACATCGGCTCCTTATGGGTCTACAGGCCGGGTTGCCTGTATTGGACTTTGGCGGAATTCGCGGAGAGGAGAAGCGACGCTATATCGGTGCGAGCCATGCGGCTTTAGAGGCAAACTATGCGCCGATGACAGCAATTTTCAAAGGCGTTATTGCCCGGACGCTGCGATCCCAAGCCAGGCTTACGCGCGCTTGATGCGTGCCGCCGATACTGGCTTGGATTTACGGGAGGACGAGGCTGTCTTGCGCGTAAAAGACGCAGCCTTGAAGGGCGCGTGAATTCCCTCAATTGCCGAGGAGGTTGCCACGGATTTGAGGACGCTTTTCTGACGCAGGCTCGGATCGCGCAAATAGGAATTTGTGGTAGATAATTTTGAGCCCATGAGTTAACTATACGCTATCTGGCATCTGGAATAAACCATGGTTTCGTCGATTTTTTATGAAGCTGACGGTTCCGGTTATTCAAAAATATCTTCAGGTGACCTCACCAGGCACATTTGCACGGGAATCGATATTGCGGTAAAAATATTTGTATCAACTATCTGCTGGAACTGACAGATTAATGGCACCCGGATGCTTGAAAACCGTCCAATCCACTGGTGCCGTGCCGTAGTTAAAATTGCACGCTAACCCGGCAATTGGTATCCGTCATGTTTGCTTGTCATTTCAGCACTTGGTCGAGTGCATCGATTGCAGTAATCGCCCCTTGTATTTCCGTAGTAGTGAGCGTCGTTGGATGCTCATGACTCAACGGATTCAACACAATCTTCCGGTATATTTCGATGTCATCGACCTGCTTCTTAATCTCAGCAAGTTCAGGACCTGTCAATTTTCCCTTAATTGCCGTCCAGAACATCTCGGTGGTCATCTTCGCTGGATCATTCTTGAACTGTACGGCAACGGACTTCTTCTCACAGTAGCTCTTGAGCTTGCCTTCGAAAGCAGCGCGGGCATAGACTCCAGCGGCGCGGTCGTCATGGTTGGCCAGGTGTTGCCGCGCACGATCAAGATTGTCTATCCACCCCTCCTCGTGCCCACGCCAGAGCGGGGTGGGCACGCCGCCGGCAGATGTTTCCGCATGCAATGCGGCATACCACCAAGTTTTTTCGTAAAGTGTGCTCATGCGGACGGTTTCGTACCAAACCCGGTCGTGAGTCAGCAGGATGATCTGCCAACCATTAAACTCCTCCCTTAGGATGTTGAGCAGCGCTATTCGGTTCGACATATCGATGCCGATTAAAAGATCGTCCAATACAAGCAGTCGTAGTCTGGAGGCTGGAACAATCAGCAGGGACGCTAGGTAGAGCGATATTGCGATAGCCGACAGTCGGGCCTCGTTGAGAAAGTGGTGCAGATCATCGCGATGGAGTCCGAAGGACGTGGCGGCTAGATGCACCTTGGGGAATATAAGTCCCTTGTTGCGTCCAGTGCCAGATCGGGCAAGTGCCCCTGTCGGTTTGAGATGGATTTGGGTGTCCGGAAAAAAACGAGTAAGCAGCTCATTTGCCTTTTGCTCGACTGTATCCAGCACATTTTCAAAACCCTTGTTAAAGTTCCGACTTCGAGAATCCAAAGCCTCACTCCACGTGCGCCAATCTTTCCGTACCATGTCACGAATTTCTGCCAACTCGGTACGGAAAGCCTTCTTGGAGATAGGGTTCTCAACGTGGCCAAGAACAACAGTTTCCAAGAGCTTGAACAATTCAACCTTTCCCTCGTCACGGTGAACATAATGGGTTTCCAGCAAAGCTCGATAATCCAGACATCCCTTGGTTTTGTTGGCTTCCTGAATCAGGGGTTGCCCATGCGGCGAAGCAGTGGGACTCCATTCAAATGTTCCGGAAGCCGGATCCCGATTGCCTTGGCCGTCGTAGTCGACAAGCTCCAGTTTGACCAGAACCTCGTCTGACTTAGTGAACTCGTTGCGATATTCCTGGATGCTGCCGGTAAATTCACTGGAGGCAAAAAAAAGCCGGAGTGCCTGAAACAGCGACGACTTGCCGCTACCATTCTCGCCATAAACAAGAAGGTTATGACCTGGACGGCCCAGCTTGAGCTCGTAGATTCCAGGGAAGCCACGAAAATCCTTGATCTCGATCCGTTCGATACGCATGGCGGGGTCAATCTTTGCCTTCAATGACCCGTACCGACGGAATGGTGTCGATGAAAAAGGCCGCCCGCCGAACCGAATGATTCGGATCGTGCAGCGTGTCGAACAACGAAGAAAGCGCTTGAGTTGGAGCTGCCGCTATCGCAAGATCGTCTAGCGGCACCATCCTAACCGCTTTGAGCGCGGCGCTGACACGTGCCTCCACTGACGAAAACTCTTCCGGGAAGTACAACTCATACACCAGCGCATCGATCAACTGCTCGAACCATGCGTTCATTACCGCGAGCCGTGGAGGCGTGTCGGCCACGTTGGCCGCTTCGTGTTTCAGAGCGAGCACATAGCCCACCAGTATCTCGATCAGGCCTTGATGCTCAGGGGTGCTATCCGGTATTGGAAAGGGGCGCAGGTACTCGGTCTTGAACCGATAGAAATCGCCGCGCAACGGCGTTCCCGTCACCGTGATAAAGTACCAGATGACCTTGGAGTTGAGCAGACCCAGGAAATAGTACGGACTTCCGTTGACCTCTGGCTTGAACACAAAACTGTATAGTGTGGTGGTGTGGTATAGATCACCGGTGGCATCAAGCGTTAGTTCGGGACGTGCGCAAATGTCCGGAGTCATCAACTTGACTGCTTCGAACTCATTTAGGTTTTGCGGTCGACCATATGCCCACCACTCATCGGCGAAGCGACCATGCTCTCGCACAGCTAGAAAGGCCCGAGATTTCAAAAGGTACTTCCATCCCAGGGGAAACTGCTGCTGGATTTCAGCCTGACTCATCAGTATAGCCCGACCGTTGCGTATCCAATAAGGGAAGAGCACCACGTTGCCCGGTCGTGCCGGTTCATAACGATGCACGTCCTTGCCCATTAGGAAGGGGCGTGTCAGACCGCGTTCGATCTCGAATTCCGCATCGAGTTGTTTCGAATAACAGCGCAGTATGTCGCCCTCGTCCCGCATCAGTTTGAGCACGTATATCTTGTCTGCGCTGGTCTGAAGGCCGACAAAAATCTTGCGGGTAATATCTCCCAAGGTGCGCGAATGCTGTTTAAGCCGCTGCATGACCTTGTTGTTCTCTCCTAGCGTGAAATCCCAGTCGTCGCTAGTGGGGGCATTCAGCTTATCGTGCCCGTAGTCGGGATGGTCGCGGCGACTCCGGGCGGCGAGCAGAACTTCCTCGCCTTTTTCCAGACTGCGCACTTCCAGCATGTCGAACGTTGCTTGCGGTTGCGCCGTGAGAAAAAGCAGGCAAGTGTAAGTTGTGGCCTCATCGAAGACTTGCTCGGCGCCGAAACGCACGATTTCACGGAGTGCCTTGCGCTCTGTCAGTAGCTTACGTAACCCCACACCAAAAGAGGCCTGGAAGAACTTGTGCGGCAAGATGTAGGTCAGTTGCCCATTCTGGTCGAGTAGTTCATAACCTCGCTCGACAAACAGCGCGTAAATATCGAAGCTGCCTTTCGCGGATTGGAAGCGCTCGCGATACAGTGCAATGAAATCTGGCTGAGTTTGCTGTAGGCCCTGCACGCGCAGATAGGGCGGGTTGCCGATGACGATGTCGAAGCCATCGCGTAGCTCGAACATCCATTGCGGATCGAAGAATGGCGCGGCACTACCCTGATCGTAGGGATCCCAGGCCGCCAGTTTGCTCGCTACACCGGGCAGAAAGCCATCCTGAACCAATAAAACACCTAACTTGGTGCGTAGGATCTTGTCCTCGGCTCGGAATTTGTCCTTCGTCTCCTGGGTGCGGGCATGGAAGTAGCGTTCACGCACTCGCTTGAGTTCGCGCTCGATCTGCTTGATTTCCAGTTCGTGGGTACTGAGCATCGCTTGGACAGGCCGTTCAATGTCAATCAGACTATTGGCGACGACGAACTTCGTTTCGAGGTTTGGCAGTGGGCGGATGCCTCGATTTGGTCGGTTGGCGGCAATGGTCTCATTAACGATCAGAGAAATGAAAAAGCGCAGCTTGGCGATCTGGACGGCGATGGGTTGGATGTCAACGCCGTAGATGCAGTTTTCGATGAGATACAGCTTGCGTCCATAATCGAGCATATTGAACCCGAAGGCTTCCTCGATATTATCGTGTTGGGTGGCTAAGTCGGTCATTACGTGCTCCCGGATGGCGCTGTCCTCAATTCCTTCGGCCTCCCGCATGAGTTTGTCGACACGAGCCGTCTGACGACTCTTCCACTCCTGGTTGCCCGGATCAAGCTTGCCCAGAACATGGACGAGCTTTTGAAGCATTCCCATCGGGAAGGCGCCCGAACCGCAGGCGGGGTCTAGTACTTTTATGCCGTCGATTGCTGAAATCAGGACCGCAATCTCAGCTTCATTGAACCTGTGCGGTTCGTGAGAGTAAGAAAGCAAGGAGAGGAGCCTGTCGGTCGCGGTGGCGGACGGAGACGATGCAGACTCAAGCGCCATGCCAAGATGCAACAGCAAGGACTCGTCAACCATGTAGTCGACGATCTCGCGCGGAGTGTAGAACGATCCGGTCTGCTTCCGGGCGGTGGTGGTCGTTTCCGGATTGTAAGAAGCCAACAGGTTTTCGAACACCTTGCCAAGCAATTCTGGGTCAAGCGCCACTTCCTCTTCGACAGGCGTGTTTTCGTCGATCGTAAACTTGTAGCTGTCCAGAATCTGTATAAGTCCCCGTGTCTTGTAGGTCTTGCCCCGCGTGCCGAACACGTCGTTGAGATCTATCGCCAATTCATCCGAGAAGAAAAGTTTGTTGGGCACATGCAGGGGGTTGTCCGGCCGATCCGAGAAACCATCAACGCGAACGCAAGTAGTGCGGCCGTTCGCCTCGACCGGTTTATCCAGACATTCGAATAAGCCGCCATTCAGGAAAGGAACATCCTTGAACAGTTTTAGAGCCTCCTCGGGCGAACGAAAAAACCCCTCGTAGCGATAAATATTGTGAACGCAGAAATGGCTGTCCTGCCCTCTGGACTTGTTCTTGCCGCGAAAACGACGCTTCTCGCCCATGCTGATGTTCAGCGTAGCGAAGAACAGATTTTGCAGGATGGCTTTGTAATAATGGGATTCTTCGGGTGTTTCCACTGGATTACCTTTGAGAATCGCGCCAAGGCTGCACAGATCAAAAAGCGCTGTAGGGACGAGATCGCGCTCCTTAATGAACCAGATGAACATTAGGCGAGTGATAAGGCGAATGACACCAGTCGCGTTCCGCATCTCTTCGCTTTCTCCGCCGCCATCTGGAAAGCGGATAGTTTGGATCGCCCAGAAATACCAGTTGGCAAGTTCGCCATAGAAGCGTTTGTTGAGTTTCTGTGTCGAGACAACCGCAACCCAGGCTTCATAAAGTTCCCCGAAGCTGTTGGGTCGCCGTTCAAGCAAACCATCAATGGCGAGTTCCTCAAGGATACGAACATGGGCTTGGTGTGGTTTTTTGAAGCGCACGTCCTTGATAATCGTAATGCGGCTCTCGATCACATCACGATTGCCATCGCGCAAATTCTGGCGCCGGTCGATGACCGCGAGTGAAAAAAGGCTTTCATGCCGGAACAGGAAAATGGCCGGCATAGGGAAACGCTTGTTCAATTCACGGGTAATCGCTGCCAGATCGGTGCGGGTCCAGCTATCTCCTTGCAGGTCGATAGCGAGAAACACGAGGGACTCGATCTGGGTGCGGGCGACTTTGTTGTCGGCACCCAGGGGCATTTGCCCTATGGCGAGAGAAGGAATCTCGTCATTGGTCAACTGGAAGAGAAAGGTGCAGGATTTCCAGAGGCTGGCCTTGACCTTGTCCCTGCTGATGACGCCAAGCTCCGGCTTGAACTGCTCGATGTTCCGTAGAAGCGTTTCCGCGCTGTTGCCGAGATCAGTGGTCTTCTTGCTGGCGTAGCCCAGCGAATTCAGCAGCTTGACAGAGGCAGTGCTAACCGGTGCGTTGGCAAATGCTTTTAGCGCGACCTGTATCGCTTTGCGGCGCTCGATGTCATAGCCGGGCATCGTTCTTGTCCTTGATCACCAGCCAGGTGATGAGTTCAAAGTCGCAGGTGGATTTGACATGCTTGCCCGCGTCGATGAGCTTGCCGCCACGTCCGGAAAAAAGGTTACCCGCATTCTTTCGCTCGAACTGCGCGGCGATGGCGCTAACGGCACGGTCCAGCAAGCCGCTGTATTGGCTCATATCCTCGCCGTTCCTCGTTTCGGAATCGAAGAGTTCACACAGTTCGCCGTAGGGCTCGGCTTTTCCCTGGCTGACTGCCCGGAAGATTTCGAGCACCTGTTTCGGACTGGTGAAGTTGTAGCGTACTTCGCCATCGTCTCGGATATAGACCAGGAAATAAGGCTGCAGGGGATTCACGGTTTCGCTTCCGCTGGCGTCGGTGCGCTGCTTGAGGCAGTAAATCACGCCGGGCTTGATCGTTTGGTATTTGGCAGGTGGCGGCACGATGGCATAGAGGCCAAATGGCGCCTGTTCGAGCTTCTCACGGTTGGCTTCGATGTAGGCCGCGAGTTCCATGCGGAAATCGTCGAGGGTAAATTCGTTGAGGGCGACCGATTCATTGAAATCCTCCAGATCGAGCACCTCGTCCTTGAGGCGTAGCAATTGCTTGTCGCGGTAACGCAGGTCTTCCTGAATCAGTTCCTTCAAGTCCTCGGCCTGCAAGATATTGTCTTCGGCAGTGGCGGCGATATCCACGAGCGCCATGCGTGCCTCGACCCGATTTTTAAGGTTGATGTATTTGTTGAGGTCGGGTGTCGGCCAGAAATTGATGAGCTGGATTTCCTTGTTCTCGCTGCCGATACGATCGATCCGGCCGAAGCGCTGAATGATGCGCACCGGGTTCCAGTGAATGTCGTAGTTCACCAGCAGATCACAGTCCTGAAGATTCTGGCCTTCGGAGATGCAATCCGTGGCGATCAGGATATCGATCTCGTCTTCCTGGGGCATGGATTTCATTTTTGCTCGCTGCTTTGCGCGCGGAGCGAAGTTGGTGAGTATCTGGCTGAAATCTGCCTGGCCGAAGGTGGTGCGGTTGGGCTTAGCGCCGCCGGAAACCAGCGCAACGTGAACGCCCAATCTATCGCGCGCCCAGCCTTCGATCTCTTCATAGAGGTATGCCGCAGTGTCGGCGAAGGCGCAGAAGACTATGATCTTGCGATTCTCGTCCCCCAGGTTATTCGTGCTGGGGTTCCTCACCTTGTGTTCGATGATCTTTTTCAGTTCAGTGAGTTTCGCATCGCGCTCGGCGGTTACGCCGTCGGCGCTTTCCGCAAGCATGGATAGCTGTTGCTTGTCGCTGGTCAAATCCGCTAGCCATCGGTCAACGTCCATGTGCTCCAGACGGTATTTGAGCGTTCCGACCTCAAAGGCCTCGCGCAGCTCCTCGTCTTCTTCCGCCTCCATGACGAACAGTTCCGGTTGCAATTCCTGTACTTTGGCATCGCACAACTCCTGGAACTTGCCGATACGTGCTTCCAGATCTTCGAGCTTTCTGACGGTGCGATCCATGGTAATGGCGAAAGAACGCACGGAACTCTCCAGGCGTTTAAGGAAATTGACTTTCATCATGCCAATAAGGAAATCCTCACGTTTTTCCTGGCTGAAGTTCTTGATAATGCTTTCCCCGGTGTAAAGGTGCTTGAACCGCGGCAATACATATTCAGATGGCTTGAACAGAGAAAGCTTGTATTTTTCAATTTCCTGATTCAGCCGATCATAGGTGGGGAAGCGATGCTTGGTGTCTATGTCGGCGTAAATCGACTGAGGCTTGGCACGCTTCGGAAATTGACCGATGACTGCCAGCGAGGCGTGATAGTAGCGCTTTATGTGTTTGCGCGAACCCGCGATGGTGAGTTCGTCAAGCAGAGTGAAGAAACCAGCGGGTAGCCGATCCATCAACTCCTTGGTATCCTTTTCACCGGTGCGCTTGGCCCATTCCATGAAGGTTCTTTGGGCGGTGGAGAGAGTATCTTTAATACTGCGAATGCCCAGGCTTTGCGAGAATACGGCATCATGTCCTTCTGTAACAATATACATCTGGTTGCGTAAATCCTTGAGATCGTTGTTTACCGGCGTGGCGGAGAGCAGCATCACCTTGGTTTTGACGCCGGATTGGATGATGTCTTCCATCAGCCGCTCATAGCGGCTCTTGCGGACGACTTTACCGTCCTCGTCGCGTTTACCCTTCACGTTGTTACGAAAATTATGGGACTCGTCAATGACGATAAGATCGAAATTTCCCCAGTTCAGGGTGGCAAGGTCAACGCCGTCCACTTTTCCGCTCTCACGGGATAAGTCGGTGTGGGAGAGCACTGTATAGGCGAAGCGATCCCGTAGGAAGGGATTCAACTCACTGTTGTTCTGTGCGAGATACACTGTCCAGTTGTCGCGCAGCTTCTTTGGACAAAGAACAAGCACGCGGTGGTTGCGTAGCTCATAGTATTTTATTACCGCAAGCGCGGAGTAGGTTTTTCCCAGTCCCACGCTGTCCGCGAGGACGCAGCCATTGTGCGAATTAATCTTGTGTATGGCCCCTTTGGCTCCGTCCTTCTGGAAGTCAAATAGCACCTTCCAGATTTCCGTATCGACGATTGCAGTTTGATCGAATAAGCGTGCATCATCGGCTTGCTCTGACAGAAAGCGCTCAAAGACGTGAAATAGCGTCTTGAAATAAATGAATTCAGGAGAGTGATCGACATAAAGCTGCGCGAGGTAGCGCAGCACCTCTTCTTTGACATCGGCGACGAATTTGTCGTCAGCCCAGATGTCTTCAAACCAGTCCCTGAGATCGGCGCGGTCCCGGTCGCTATCGACGATCAGATTGAGTTCTATGTTGGGAGAGATGGATAGTCCAAGCCCTCGGCGGGTGAAATTGGAGCTACCAAGAATGGCATGCTCGCGGTGCCCATCGTGGATGTGATAAAGCTTGCCATGGAGCAGATTAGCCTGGCGGATCGAGCGGATCTCGACTTTGGCCTGAATCCAGGCTGCGCACCGCCGGGCGATTTGTTTCTGTTGTAGCCGGTTAGAGAGTTCGAGTCCCTCATCTTCAATCTTGAAGGATTTCTTGTCGGTCTTTTCCGGATCAAGCGTCGCAATGAAGCGCGGTTCGCCAAACAGGAAGCGCACGGTCTCGACGCGGTCGAGTTGGTCTGCCAAAGCCTCGTAAGCGTAAATAGTGAAATAGGCCGACA
Organism: Nitrosospira sp.; assembly: GCA_030453055.1. Taxonomy (GTDB): domain Bacteria; phylum Pseudomonadota; class Gammaproteobacteria; order Burkholderiales; family Nitrosomonadaceae; genus Nitrosospira. Next base: position 5,098 of record JAKDLC010000005.1, on the reverse strand, counting down.
CGACAGATAGAACGCTGTCGTTCGATATTTTTTCGACCAGGAAATCCGCTACTTTGCCGCGCCCATGGTTATCACGAATACCGTGGCTATTTGCAATAGTTTTTATTGTCATTCGTTTCCCTCTGCTACGCATTCACATTTTGTTTCCATCCAGGGATACGCATAGCTCGGTTTTCGGCCCGATTTCAGCATAGTGGTTTTGGCGTTCTTCACCGGACGGCCTTGAATGCCAAAATACCGTAATGTATTAAAGTACGGCGCACTATCAAAATAGTTGAGGCTATTTTTCTCAAGGAGCGAACACATAGGTCCGCTACCACTCCGCCGGTTCGTTTTTCGTCATTCGCCAAACACCATGCTAATAAGGTATTTTGCCAAACGTGGTGCGCTCACTGACTGAATTTTTCTCGAACGACCGAAGTACTGGCGGCCGCCAGGCTTTTTTATGCTAATTCAATTGGCAAAAGGCAAAAGGCAAAAGGCAAAAGGCAAAAGGCAAAAGGCAAAAGGCAAAAGGCAGTGGAATGAATGTAGAACCATAAATCATTTAGCCGCCCGGGTAGGACTATTTTTTGGTGGGCGGTACTGGGATCGAACCAGTGGCTTCCACCGTGTGAAGGTGGCACTCTACCGCTGAGTTAACCGCCCGCTGAGCTGGTTGATGGGTAACGCCCGGGGGAGGCGCAATTAGAGCATGAATCCGCGCTTTTGGTCAACGCGCGAAAGCCTGTTGCTGAGCTGGTCATGACACAGTCTGGAAAAGCATGGATTCCCGCTTTCGCGGGAAAGACGATGCTCCTGTCGGGAGTCGGCGTAATGATTATGCACGGTAGGTCATGAATACCTCAATATTTCGCGTAAAATAGCATCTCAACCTCACCAGTTCCGAGCCTTGTCACCGGCGTCCCATTCATGATCCGCACCCGTTTCGCTCCCAGCCCCACGGGCTATCTCCATATCGGCGGCGCACGCACCGCGCTGTTTTCCTGGGCTTTTGCCCGCAGGCACGGCGGCAAATTCATTCTGCGGATCGAGGATACCGATCTTGAGCGCTCTACCGCGCAATCCACGCAGGCGATTCTCGACGGGATGGCTTGGCTGGGGCTTGATTACGACGAAGGACCGTTTTATCAGATGCAGCGGCTGGCGCGCTACCACGAGGCGGCGGAGCAGTTGTTGCGCGCGGGAAATGCATATTACTGCTACGCCAGCAGGGAAGAGCTGGATGCGATGCGCGAACAGCAGCGTGCGGCGGGGCTGAAGCCCCGATACGACGGGCGCTGGCGCGATTCAACGCAAACGCCGCCCGCCGGAGTGAAGCCGGTGGTGCGCCTGAAGAATCCGCTGGATGGGACCGTCACGTTCAATGATCTGGTCAAGGGCGAAATTACCGTAGCCAACGGCGAGCTCGACGACCTGGTGCTGCTGCGCGGCGATGGCGTGCCGACATACAATTTCGGCGTGGTGATCGATGACCTGGACATGAACATCACCCACGTGATCCGTGGCGATGATCACGTCAACAACACGCCACGCCAAGTCAATATTCTCAAGGCGCTGGATGCGCCGTTGCCGCAATACGCGCATGTGCCGATGATACTGGGGGCGGATGGCGAGCGGCTTTCCAAGCGTCATGGCGCGGTTTCGGTGGTGCAGTATCGTGATGATGGCTATCTGCCCGAGGCGTTGGTGAATTATCTGGCGCGGCTCGGCTGGTCGCATGGTGACGAAGAACTATTCAGCCGCGAACAACTGGTCGAGTGGTTCGATCTGGCATCCATCAATTGTTCGCCGGCAAAGTTCAATCCGGAAAAGTTGCAGTGGATCAACCAGCAATATCTCAAGAGCGCCGACGATACGCGCCTGGCGAAATTGGTAACGCCTTTTCTTGAGGCCGACGGCTGTGTTGTCGTTGCGGGGGAGGATCGGTCAAATCCACTGGATCTGCCGAAGGTGACGAATCTTCTCAAGGAAAGGGTTAGCACCGTTGCGGAGCTGGCCGATGCGGCGGTATATTTTTTTCGTCCGCTGGAGCCTGCCGAGGAACTTAAGCAGCAATATTTCACCGCCGAAGCGAAACCCGCGCTGGTTGATCTGGTGGAACGGTTCGCCGTTATCGAATGGGAGAGCCACGCGATCCATGACGCCATCAAAACCGCCGCCACGGCCCACGGCATGAAGATGCCGAAAGTGGCGATGCCGCTGCGGGTGATGGTGACAGGCGAAGCGCAGACACCGTCGATAAACGCGGTGCTGGAACTGCTCGGCAGGGAAGAAACGCTCAAGCGCATGAATGAGCGGCTCGCCGGCTTTCCGGCTTCTCCCCCATGACGGGGTCATTGGCGTCCCATTGCTTCCGCTACTGCCATACATTGCGTAGCATTGACTGGAATAGGGCGGCTCAGTATAATTCGCCTTCTTTTGCTAGTGTAGTGAGTCAGAGATATCGTTACATAACCGATTCAAATGGATAAATCGGGAAGGAATGTTAAAAATGACTAGATTGTTGCCAGACAAGGCGCGAGGAGGCGCATAGTTATTCATATGCAACGACGAGCAACGCAGTATGGCGACAATCTAGTCATTTTTAAGTAACGATATCTCTGACTCACTACACTAGCAGCCTGTCGGACTTGAAGAATCGAAGCGAAAAAGTGACTGGGCGAGGACAGATTTTGACGATTTTGAAGGCCAATAGTTGTTTTATTGGCTGAAAAAGCGGTGAAATATGCGCCGTCCAGACGCTTTTGCAGCCGATTTCCTTTAAGTCCGACAGGCTGCTACGGCACAGTCGGGGGTATAGCTCAGCTGGGAGAGCGCTTGCATGGCATGCAAGAGGTCAGCGGTTCGATCCCGCTTACCTCCACCAGATTCCGCCAATAGTCGCATGCCGGCCCGCAAAACCGGTTTCGAAAAAGTCCTTTAGTCCCCATCGTCTAGAGGCCTAGGACATCACCCTTTCACGGTGAGTACGGGGGTTCGAATCCCCCTGGGGACGCCACCAATTCTCCAAACCTGGCTTGATTTTGTAATGAATACAATAATCTAGCGTTTGGTGATTGAGCGTAATACGGTCTATCAGGCTCCAAACGGAATGACTCACTACACCAGACGTTGTTGAGTTACCTAAACAGCCTGTGGATAACTTGGCCTTTCCTTGACAAAATCATGGTTTTGCTGCATAGTAAACATACGCCGTGACTGCGCCGATAATAGCAGGATCATGAGAGAAATCTCTGACACGGCGCCCTCTTTCTGGTCACCAGCCATTCTTTGGAAATTTTACCAAGCCAAAGCCATGAATGTTTCCGGCTGGTGACTTCCGAAACGATCCTTCTATTTGGCGAAAGAACCTGTCGTCGCCTACCCGATAGTGTCTAAACACGGCTCCTGCAACCATATCTGCTAACTGTATGCCAACACTCAAGTGAGATGGCGCGATGAACAATCCCTCGATTAAATTTAAGTAGTTCGAATAGTTGGATCTTTTTCCGTCAAGCAATTGCTGGTGCAACTCTCTTAACCGACTGTCATCTTTAGGCCCGCGGTGATCGCAGACGACTATTCCGTTTACATGCTGTCCGACGGTGCGCTGTAAATCTTGTAAATAATACTGGAAACGTTCGGTAAGTTGCTTATAAGAATACCAGTATAGATCGTCGGCGTTGGCGATGTAATTCTGCTGGTATGCTAACGGGACGTTCGTTGCAACGCAGATTAGCCGTATCGACTTGTATCCACTGATCATCTGGTAGAGTTTTGTGCGCAATTCTTCTTTATGTGCTGAGCTTAGATGGCTCAGGCTATGTTTCTTACTGCCAGGTTTGTCTGGAGCAAAATACCTCCATTTAATCTCGCCTTTAATTGAGAAATGGTCTTTAAGGCGCCCTAAATCTGCCGCTAGTTTAGCCCAATAATCCTCAGGCACTACAACTCCGCCAAGCACAAACAGAGGCGTTGTACTCTGTCTCTCAAATGGCGGAGGCGTTCCGGATTCATCAACAAAAAGAATCTGCATCAGTCAGACTTATCCTTGTTGCTTTCTCAGCATTACTTCATTTTTCCCCAGATTCTCCCCAAATCAGGCGCCATATTGTCATTCAGTTTTGCATCAACCGGGCGCTGCGCCACACTTTCTCGGTGAGCCTGAGAATTTCGTCGGCTTGACTTTGAGTTCGGATCGTTTCCCGATCGGCGGCAATTCCTGGACGATGGATTCTATCTTCGATAGGTTGACGGCCAGGATGGATTCTTTCATTCTGTCAGAAGGTCTACCGGCACATCCAAGGCTCGGGAAATAGCTGTCAATACTGCTATTGTTCCGGTGTGCCTCCCATTCTCGATCTGACTGAGAAACGGCTTGCTTATGTTGGCCTGATCCGCCAAGGATTTCCGTATTGGCGCTTGTCAGGCGCTTCCCGAACCGTATCCGTCTCAAAAAGCGTTTTTTGCAATTCCAACGACATGCTCACCCAATGAATCAACGACTTACAGCAGCGGTCATATCAAAAATCAATGGAAAATAGTGGTTTCAGGGGGGCGAATAGCGAAAGTTGGGCTAACTCAGCAGTATTAACTATTGTACCTGAGGTACAAGACTCTCTATCCACTCTATGTCGGTGGTGTTAGGGGGATAGTAATCCCTAAGATGACAGACAGAATGGTCAGATGGTTGGGAAAGTGCGTGAAGGGCATGAGCCAGTGATTGGGGGAGATTATTATCAGGGTATGGATGATCAAACAGATGGCGAGCGTTCTCGCAAGCCAAGCGGATTGTTGGCGTGCTTACTCCGGATTTCCGGAAAGCCTTCACAAACCTGATTTCAAGCAGATCATGGAAACTTACGGCATCGAGTTCCGACTCTGCCAGTTCAGTCCTCCAAAGCGGTGGGATCGTATGCTTGCCAGAAGTGGGTGCATTATAGGCGCGACCTTTCAGCCAGCGGCGCAAGTCCTGAGCCGATGTGCCGGTTAACCTAGCTGCTTCCTGAAAGGTGTAAAGTCCAACCCCAATGAGATTCATTCGTTACTCCAATTACTCTGGCCCGGATGTTTCATAAATTGACGCGCGCCCTTGCTGGTCTTTTGTTTCGTATGG
>JAKDLC010000089.1 GCA_030453055.1 Nitrosospira sp. | reverse complement strand
AGTCATCTCTGGTGTATAAAGCTTACCGCGCTTGATAATGAAAATGTTTTCTCCCGACCCTTCCGCGACATAGCCGTCCACGTCCAACAGCAGCGCCTCGTCGTAACCGTCATGGGCGACTTCCTGGTGAGCCAGAATTGAATTCGCATAGGTGGCGACGGACTTTGCGCGACACATATTGACGTTGACATGGTGGCGGGCAAATGATGAGGTCTTGACGCGAATGCCTTTTTCCAGGCCATCCTTCCCCAAATACGCGCCCCACGGCCAGGCAGCGACCACCACATGCACAGAAAGCGTCTTGGCGGAGATGCCCATGGCCTCTGAGCCGTAAAAGGCAATTGGGCGGATGTAGCAGGATTCGAGGTTGTTCTGCTTCACCATGTCACATTGGGCTTGCATCAGGGTAGCCTTGTCATAAGGAATTTTCATCATGAAAATATGCGCCGAACTGAATAACCGGTCGGTGTGTTCCCGCAGACGAAAAATGGCGGGGCCCCGGGATGTCTGATAGGCGCGCACGCCCTCGAATACGCCCAAGCCGTAGTGCAGCGTATGGGTAAGCACATGTGTGGTGGCATCGCGCCACGGAATAATTTTTCCATCGCTCCAGATCACGCCGTCGCGGTCAGCCATTGACATTCAGAGACTCCGGGAGAAAATTCAGGGGTGATTATTTTAACCTAAATCCGGTAGTTGGACGGGGTAGCGCAACACGATGGTGAAAAACAACGGATCATCAAGCCGATAAGCGGATAAACAAAGCCAAACGAGTCGTTGATCAGAAATAGGCCGCGCCAAATACCTCTTCCCATAATCGCAATACCGCGGTAATGTCATCTCGCAAACAATCCCTTTTGACGCGTGCAAATTTTTGTGATTTGTTGCCTGTTGACGGCACGCCCGCCACGCCCGAGTCTCCGCTCAGCCTCAGCCGGTGTTGCATCCGGCGGAATTCCCGATAAGCGCCAAGCGCCTTTTCCGCCATCTCCGCACGAATAAGCCCGAGCGTCCCGGCGAGTTTCAGCAACGCTATGTTGCCAATATTGTTTGTCAGTTCCAAATGATCGCAAGCGTGTCCCAGTATCAGGTATTGCACGATGAATTCGACGTCAATAATGCCGCCGCGGTCATGCTTGATGTCAAACAGCTCGGATGAATTGGGATGCGCATCCAGCATTTTCCGCCGCATCATCAAAACCTCGCGTTTGAGATCCACCAGGTTACGCCGCTGGCGAAGGACTTTCTCGCGGGTACGTTCGAAAGCCTCTTCAATATGAACATCCCCTGCCACGAAACGCGCTCGCGTCAACGCCTGATGCTCCCATACCCAAGCCTGCTTTGCCTGGTATTGATCGAAAGCGTCGATAGAGCTCACCAGCAAACCGCTGGCGCCGTTGGGGCGCAAACGCAAGTCGGTTTCATACAGCAATCCCGCCGAGGTGTAGCTGGTAAGCCAGGAGTTGATGCGCTGACTCAGTCTGGCGTAGTTTTCCGGCGCATCGGGATGGGGATCGTCATAAAGAAAAATAATGTCGAGATCGGATGCGTAACCCAATTCCTTCCCGCCCAGTTTGCCGTAGCCAACGATGGCAAAAACGGGCTCATCCCGATGCTTCTTTCGCAACCCTGACCAGGCAAGCCGCAATACCGTGTCAAGCATCAGATCCGCCAGGTCCGTCAAGTGATCGCTCAAGGTTTCCAGCGCCAGCAACCCTTCCACATCCCTGGCCAGCAACTGAAATACCCGGGCATGCTGAAAATGCCGCAGCATGTCCATTTGTTGCTCGATATCATCACTTCCGGAGCCGCCGGCATCGTTTAACAGCTGAGTCAGCTCCGTTTTGGACCGGGACCAATCGGGGGCGCTTTGAAATTCGGCGGGATTGAGCAGCTCATCCAACAAAATGGGATGCTGGCTCAGATATTCGCTCGCCCATTGACTCGCGCTGACAAGCTTGGCTACCCGCTCCAGGGCTTGCGGATACTCCCGCAACAACGCCAGATAGGCGGCGCGCCGGCTTACGCTTTCAAGCAGCAACAGCAAGCGTTGCAAAGTAATGTCCGCTGATAGGAATTTGGCAGCCGCCTCGATCAACGCGGGTACGAGCGCATCCACTCGTTCTTTGCTGGATTTGGGCAATTGCCGGTAACGCACGCTGCCGCGAAGTTCCTGTAAGCGCTCGAGGATTTTTTCCGGGCTGGAGAATCCCATTGCAAGCAATTGTGCCGCGGCGGCTTCGGCTCCGCTTCCCTCCCCCGCAACCTCCTCAGCTTGTTCCCGCCATGGCCACGCGAGTATATCGGACGTTTGCGACTTCCGCGATGTCGCAAATATCCGCTCGAAGTGACGGGTTACATCGCTGCGGTGGCTGTCGAGTCGCCGCAAAAAATCGGCGTAACCGGAGAAGCCCATGGCAGCAGCTATTAGCACCTGATCTGCGGGATTTTCTGGCAAGTCCTGGGTCTGCCGATCGTCCAAATACTGCAAACGGTGTTCGAGATTGCGCAGAAAACAATAGGCGGCCGAGAGTTCGTCAACCGCTTTGTCTGACAGCTGCCGCTTTTCCCGAAGACGCTGCAATATGGCAAGCGTGGGACGGGTACGCAATTCGGCGTCACGTCCGCCACGAATCAGTTGAAACACCTGGGCAATGAATTCAATTTCGCGGATGCCGCCTGGTCCGAGCTTGATATTCTCGTGCATTTCGCGACGACTGACCTCCTGGCGAATCTGCGAGTGAAGTCCGCGCATCGATTCATAGGCGCCAAAGTCGAGATATTTCCTGAATATGAACGGCCGCACTACCCGCTCCATAAGCGCCACACCTTCCGCACCTGGTCCGGTAATCACTCGACTCTTGATCCAGGCGTAGCGTTCCCATTCACGTCCCTGAGTAACAAAGTATTCCTCAAGCATCGCGAAACTCATTGCCAACGGGCCGCTTTCGCCATAAGGACGCAGTCGCATATCTACCCGGAAGACATAACCATCGGCAGTAATGTCATTGAGACTGGCGATCAGCCTGCGTCCCAGACGCGCGAAAAAATCATGATTGGAAATTGATCTGCCTCCGGCGGTTTCGCCATCTTCGGGATAAATGAAAATCAGATCCACATCCGATGAAACGTTGAGTTCACCACCGCCCAGCTTGCCCATGGCAATCACCAGCATTTCCTGGGTAATTCCGCTCTCGGCGCTGTTGGGCTGGCCATAACGGTCGGGGGTCGCCAGCCAGGCGTGATGCCGTTCTAGCGCAAAGCAGATGGTGATTTCCGCCAGATCGGTCATACTCGTCATGACTTCGGCAAGATCAGCTAATCCTCCCAGATCCCGTACCGCCAGGCGCAACATTAGCCGTTTGCGCAAGCCACGCAAGACACTATGCAAACCCCTCTCGTCATTTGCGGAGCTGGCGTTTGCATCCAGAAAAGCCTGCATTTCCCCTCGAAAAAACGGACGTAGCAAGTTTTGCTGAAGCTCCGTTAGCAATTGAGGCTCGCTGTCCAGCGAATGTCGTACATAACGGCTGAATGGCAGGGTCGAGTCGATTATTTCCCGAGAGGAATGACTGGCATGCATGATCTAGGATTCGGAGTTAAAATAGTCTGTTAAAGTATCCGGTATTCCAGCGGCATTGTGGCGATTTGTCATGAGATGGAACAAAAAATGCCCCCGCCACCTCTAAAGTTTTTGTCACGGTGTCCTGTTATCCTGAATCCGGTGGTTGGCCGCTCATTTTCCACTCATTTTTTCAACTCGGCGCTATGGTCCACGAAGATGCTCTGCATCACTTGACTTGCATCTTTCTGGTTGAGTTCGCTCCAGGGCAGGGTGAGGATTATTCCGAAAAGCGCCGCGGCATGCTTTGCGCCTGAAATATAAAGTATAAAACCGGAACTACCTATTGAGCTTATCAAAAATTTTCCCTCTTGCAGGGCAGGACTGTTTTCCGTGCCGGTTGTTGACATGGGTCCTGATTGTCGTTGTGCTCTTTTTTTCCATCCTGCTGCTGTCATTACGCTACTGGATGCTGCCGGGCATCGAGCAATATCGTGAAAGCATCGCTTCCGCCATCAGCCACACTTCCGGACAACGCGTAACCATAGGCGGGATCAGCGCGAACTGGGACGGGCTTCGCCCTCATATGATACTGCGCGCGATAAAGGTACACGATAAGGAGGGCAATGCCACATTGCTGCTGGATCGATTGGAAGGCACGCTTTCGTGGCGTTTTTTATTAGGCGGCGAACTGCGCTTTCGCGAGATCGGGATCGAGCAACCCAACCTGATCGTACGTCGCGACGTCGCGGGCGTGATCCATGTGGCAGGCTTCGCGCTCAGTGGGGAACTTACCGGAAGTGACAATGGTTTTTCCGATTGGCTGTTGCGCCAGCGGCAAGTCATGATCAACAATGCCAGCATCCTCTGGCAGGATGACCAGCGCGGCGCACCGGAGCTGGAATTCCTGGTCAACCTGCGCCTTGAGAATCACGGAAATCATCATCGCTTCGGCATACGCGCCACGCCTTCCGCCGAGTTTGCCTCGCAGCTGGACGTGCGTGGAGACTTTACCGGCAAGTCGCTGGCCAGCCTTGAACAGTGGCAAGGAAGGCTGTTCGTGCAAATCGATCATGCCGATATCGCCGCCTGGTACGCCTGGTTGCCATTCCCGCAGGAAATCCAGTTACATCGAGGCTTTGGGGCGCTCCGCATATGGGCGGGAATGGATGGCGCGGACCTGAAGAAATTGACGACCGATATGCACCTGCGTAATGTCAAAACCCGGCTGGCGCCGGGTTTACCGGAATTGAATCTGCTCGGTTTACAAGGCAGGGTCGGATGGCAAGAGATAAATGACGGAACGAAAAAGGGCGTTGAACTGTTCGCACACAGATTGATTACTTCTGTTCGTGGCAAACACGAACCACAGCCGGTAAATTTTTTGCTGCAGGTGATGCCCGCTCGTGGCGAAAAGTCTGGTAGCGGAAAATTGGAGATCGACGGGCTGAATCTGGAAATTCTGGGAGAGCTGGCTGAATACCTGCCGATTGGCGAATCAGTGCGCGAGCGGCTTGAACGAGCTGCACCCCATGGCGAGATTCATTCCATGCGGGCAAGATGGGATGGTGAATGGTCCTCACCTGCACGTTTCAGCGCGAAAGGGGGATTTGTGAATCTGGGCATGAAAAAATCCGATAATCTGCCGGCATTCAGTGGCGTAACCGGTAATATCGACGTTAACGACCGCGGCGGCACACTGAATCTCAATTCTCAACAAGTCAGACTGGAATTGTCGGATGTGTTCCAGGAACCGCTGGTGCTGGATACCTTGACCGGCCAGGCGACCTGGAATCTTTTGACCGATGAGGATTCCATCGCATTCAAGTTTAGCAATGTTTCCTTCTCCAATCCTCATGCCGCCGGGCTCGCGTATGGAAGTTATCGAACCATGCCCGATGGCCCGGGCGTGATCGATCTGGTAAGTCACCTGACACGTGCGGATGCGCGCTATGTACTGCGTTACATGCCGATAGGGGTAGATCGCCTCGATCGGCTTGCTGAATCGATCGTTGGCGGAGAAATTACGGATGCGCGGCTGCATCTCAAGGGTGATCTGGCCGAATTTCCTTTCGCTCGCACTGACACCGGCATTTTCCGGCTGCATGTAAAAGTGGCGGGGATAGCGTTGGACAACATCCCGGGATGGCCACGGATAGACGACATTTCAGGAAACTTGCAATTCCACGGCAGCCGTATGAAGTTTGACGCGTCACAGGCAAATATCTCCGGCACGAGATTGAGTAAGGCGACATTGCACATTGCGGACATAACCGCATCCAATGCGATACTGAAAAGTGAAGGTGAAATGAGCGGCTCTACCAGAGAATTCCTGAAGTTTGCCGCAAAATATACAAGCGGCGGCTATATCGACCGCCTCGCTGATGATATCAACATTGCCGGAAACGGAAAACTGCTGTTCAAAGTTGATATTCCCTTACAGCATCCGGACGATAGCAAGCTGGCGGGCAGCTACCGATTAATCGACAATCGGATTGATCCTGGCCCCCGAATACCCAATCTGGATAACGTCAATGGCGTGCTCGCCTTTGACGGTACGGGGATAACGCTAGAAAATGTAACCGCCCGGTTCCTTGGGGGTCCGGTAGTCCTCAACTCCACCGGTATGCCGGACGGCAGTACACGTTTGTCCGCCATTGGCAAAGTCAACCTCGATAACCTTTACGAACCCTCGCAAGGCGGGGCTTTGGATGCGGCGCCGCGATGGACACGTCATTTGCGCGGCAGCACTGATTGGCGAGCACTTATTCATCTCCATGACAAGTTGGTGGATGTGTCTGTCGAATCATCGTTGAAGGGCATTACCTCGGATTTACCCGAGCCTTTTTCCAAGATCGCTACCGATGTGACGCCACTGCGTTTCGAAAGGCGAGCCATAGACTTCGATAAGGATGTTCTGAACTTGAGCTATGGTGGGCTGGTAACGGCGAAAATCAAACGCTTGCAAGATAATGCGGGTAATTATCATGCAGAGCGCGGCATAGTAAGTTTCGGCCCCACACCTGGCTCCATGCCCGAGAAAACGGGGATATCCGTTGGCGGTACATTGCCATTGCTGAATCTGGATCAATGGCGCAGTTTACTCATGCAATTCGATGACAAAGCGGGGTCCAAACTGAATCTGACAGACACCACCCTTCACGTCGGCGCACTCGACTTTCTGGGTAAGCGCCTTAACGATCTCACGCTGAACGCCAGTAAGGACGATGAGTTATGGCATGCTGCTGTCGCAAGCAGGGAGATCAAGGGTGGTATCAGCTGGGACCCGGCCGAAAATGGCAAAGTAGTGGCGCGATTAAGGACGCTGGCCATACCCGCCGCTTCTCCCCCCGGCGCACGCTTCATAACGCAAACGCAGCAGCAGGAAAAAAACTTGCCCGCGCTTGACGTGATGGCGGATAGTTTTATCATCAATGATAAAGCAGTGGGTAGACTGGAACTGATAGCCCATCCGCAGGAGCAGAGCTGGCGCGTCGAAAAACTGCACATAATTAATCCTGACAGTTCACTGATCGCGAAGGGAACATGCAACCTCGCGCTACGCCACCTCGCATACAGGCGGCCATGACACTGGAGGCAAGCGACATTGGCAGGTTTCTGACGCGCCTCGGTTATCCCGATCGCGTAAAACGCGGCAGCGGCCGGCTTGAGGGGGAATTGTCGTGGCATGGCAGTCTCCGATCAGTAAACTTTCCCACGCTGTCCGGCAGCTTTACTCTAAACGCCAGACGTGGACAATTCCCCAAATTTGAGCCGGGGATTGGTAGACTATTCGGTATGTTCGATCTGCGAGCGCTGCCACGACGAGTGACGTTGGATTTTCACGATGTGTTCAGCGAGGGCTTTGGTTTCGACGACATTTCCGGCGAGGTCAAGATCATCCGTGGCGTGGCGATCACCGATGATTTAAGAATCGAAGGGCCCGCAGCCCGAATCGCCATGAAAGGAGAATTGAATCTGGAAGCGGAAACCCAAAAACTGCATGTGAAAGTGACTCCCTCACTCGGATTGGCCACTCCGGTGGTAGGCATTGTCAACAAGGCGTTGCAAAACCCGACTCCATCCACCGAATACAATGTTACGGGTACCTGGATGGATCCAACCATCGTCAAAATACTCCGGTCTACGCAGGAATCCCGAGAGTATGCGCAATAATCCTGAATCCGGTAGTTGACCGCTCATTTAATAGACCAGTGTTATGATTAATA
>JAKDLC010000443.1 GCA_030453055.1 Nitrosospira sp. | reverse complement strand
AAGGAACAGGGTTGGGACTTCCCATTGTCAAAAAAATAGTTGAGGAACACAATGGCATGATTCAAATAGAGAATATCCAGCCTCATGGTGCGCGAATTTCAATTACTTTGCCAACCGCGACAAGGACGATTTGACGAGTCATCGCGGGATCACGGGGGATGCCATTTAGGATATGAGCAACAATACGATACTTGTCGTTGATGATGAAATCGGCATACGGGAGCTATTGTCCGAAATCCTGCGGGATGAAGGCTATTGCGTGGCGCTTGCGGAAAATGCCGGACAGGCGCGCAATTGGCGGAAACAGACGCGACCCGATCTGGTGCTCCTGGATATCTGGATGCCGGACACCGATGGCATTACGCTTCTGAAAGAGTGGGCTAGCGGCGGGCTGCTCACCATGCCGGTTGTGATGATGTCCGGACATGGCACCATAGACACCGCGGTAGAGGCGACGCGTATGGGCGCATCCGGCTACCTGGAAAAACCGGTTCCGCTTCAAAAGCTGTTGAGCACGGTGGGACGCGCATTGCGCGGAGGCCAGGTCAAACCGCCCACGGTCCTTCCACTTGCCAGTCTGGGCAGGGGGCAGTTGATCGCCGATCTGAAAAAACGACTGGAACAGGTAACCAACCTCAGAACGCCACTGCTGCTTACGGGCGAGCCGGGCACCGGAGTGGATCTGTGCGCACGTTTTCTGCATCGTCCAAACACTCCCTGGGTGGAGCCGGATTCCCTTTCCGCCCTTACGAACGCCCCCTTTGATTTACTTGAACGGGCAAAAGGCGGCGTATTGTTTCTCAAGGAGATCGGGGATCTCAACAGGTTGGCGCAAAAAGGATTACTGCTATTGTTGGGCAAACTGGAAAAATACAGCGTGCGGCTTGTGGTCGCCACATCGATGCCACTGGCGGAACTGACAGCGCAAGGCGTCTATGACCCCAGACTATATGAAATTCTGAGCGGTCTTTGCATCAATGTTCCCGCGCTGAGGGAGCATCGGGAGGACATCCCTGAACTTGCCAGCCAGATACTCTCGCGCTACATTGAATCAGGCGAAGCGCCCCTGCGGCAATTCAGCACCGCTGCGCTCAACGTCTTGCGAAACCATGACTGGCCCGGCAATCTTGCACAGCTCACCGGAGCGGTACACTCTCTGGCGCTGACCTGCGCAGCCGATGAAATATCAGCCGACGACGTGAAGCAGATACTGGCGTCTTCATCGCCGACGCAAGCGGTCGCGGGTGTCCCGCTTACCATTCCATTACGCGAGGCGCGTGATATGTTCGAGAAAGCTTATTTTGAACAACTCATTGATCAGGAGAGCGGCAATATGACCCGCGTGGCCGAGCGAGCCGGGCTGGAGCGCACCCATCTATACCGCAAACTAAAGCTACTGGGCATCAAGCTGCGGAATCACTGATAAAATGCCTGTCTGGGCTTGAAGAATCGAAGCGAAAAATGCCGGGCGAGAACAATAATATAGCGTAATTCGAGTTTGTCATAGCCCGGATGTTTCATAAATTCGCGCGATGATTGCGCAGGATTTTGTTTTGCAGGGGGATTTTGTGAGAGAGTGGCGTAGTTATTCATACGCCCGACTGAGCAAAAT
>JAKDLC010000442.1 GCA_030453055.1 Nitrosospira sp. | reverse complement strand
ACTGCGCAAGGAAACATCCCGGTTGCACCAGGAAGCCTCGACGGATCAACTCACAGGCACCATGAATTATGCCGCTCTCATGGAGCACATTGAGCGCCAAATCGGGATAGCGCACCGGGATCAAAGCGAAAATTCCTTGTGCCTGATGATGACGGATCTGGATTTATTCAAGAAAATCAACGATACTTATGGACACGTCGTGGGCGACTTCGTGCTCCGGCATGTAGCGGGCCGGATACAGGCGGCGGTACGCGGCTTCGACGTGGTCGGCAGGTTCGGCGGAGAGGAATTCGTCATTGTCATGACAAGCGCCAATCTGGAGCTGGCGAAAACGGTAGCCGAACGCATACGCAAGGGCGTCATGGAGACCCCCTTGCATTTGAAGGAATTCAGCATCCAGGTGACCATCAGTCTTGGCGTGGCGATGTTGAGGCCGGGCGAACGCAAGGAAGCCTTGCTTGAACGCGCCGATGCGGCCATGTATGAAGCGAAAAAAGGTGGACGCAATCGCGTCGTGCTCGCCAAAGACGCCGATGATGCCGGCACGCTGCCGGAATTGTAGCGTTGCGCCTTGCCCTGCACTCCGAAAACCGCACACTTCACCCCGTCCAACTACCGGATTTAGCGAAGTAATCAGCCTGACGGCCGCGATGCGTTGGAAATAAACACTAATTTACTTAAAACAGTGCCATCCACATACACCATTTGAGATATCAACTTAAATCAATGAGTTAATGTGTATTTCTTGAGAGAGGTCAACTCAAGCGGACCGTCTGCAGCGTATCGGCCTTGCCGCAAACGCCGGAGGCCGATACCAGCACGACCTGATCGTGCGGCTGCGCCAGCCCTTGCGAGAGCAGCCACTCCCGTGCCTGGGCGAGGCATGCCCGCGGCCCCGTTTCCTCATCGAGATCATGACGCGCACCGGACATTGCGGACGCAGCGGAAAAAAGCGGCGATACGCCCCGCACCAGCGCCAGGCTCCGATACAACCGCGCGCAATCCGCGACCATGACCAGCGGCGCCTGCGGACGGAAGCGGGCGATAGCCGTCGCCGTTGCCATAGTACGAACGGAGACGACGATCGCCCGGGCGTCGAGCCGCGCCGCGAGCAGGCACGCCGCGAGGTTCAGCGCATCGTCCGCCTCCACCGATTCAGCCGACTCCGCCGACTTCACCCACTCCAACCTGGCGGCCGTGCTCGATCGCGCCCTGTCCGGCGCCCCGCGCAGGCCATGATCGGATTTGCCATACGCATTTTCGGTCGCAGTAAGCACGCGGCCGAGAATTTGTACCGCGGCAATAGGAAATGCACCGATGGCCGTCTCGGCCGAAAGCATCACCGCGTCGGTTCCATCGAGCACCGCGTTGGCGACGTCGGTGACTTCCGCGCGCGTGGGATGCTCGTGCTCCACCATCGACTCGAGCATTTGCGTGGCGGTGACCACCGGGCGTCCGCGAGCGTTGGCCGCCGCGATGATGCGCTTCTGCACAATCGGTATTTCGGCGAGATCGGTTTCCACGCCCAGGTCGCCGCGCGCGACCATCACGCCGTCGGATGCTTCCACGATCGCATCGAGGTCGGCGAGTGCGCGGCGCTTCTCTATCTTGGCCATCAGCAATG
>JAKDLC010000441.1 GCA_030453055.1 Nitrosospira sp. | reverse complement strand
TACAAAACAAAATCCTGCGCGATCATCACGCGAATTTATGAAACATCCGGGTTGAATCTGCAGAAATACGGCACAATGCGCTTTCGCTTATTGCGCCCTCCGCCTGCCGGATTTAGGGTTCAATTCATTAGCAACCGATGGCTTTCGATAAGCGCTTGGGAAGCGCCCTCGGGCGGCAGAGGCTTGGAGAAATAATAGCCCTGCATTTCGTCGCAATCGTGTTCTATCAAAAAATCCAGTTGCGCCCTGGTTTCAACGCCCTCCGCCACCACCCTCAGGCCCAGGCTGTGCGCAAGCTTGATCATGGCCACAGCGATGGCTGCGTCGTCGGGATCAGTGGTAACATCCCGTATGAATGCCCGGTCGATCTTGAGTACGTCAAGCGGGAACCGCTTAAGATAGACGAGACTTGAGTAGCCCGTACCAAAATCATCCATGGAAATCTGCACGCCAAAAGCTTTCAGATTTTGCAGCGCGGCGGCGGCGGCTTCCACTTCTTTCATCAATACCGATTCAGTCAGCTCGAATTCCAGCAGATGAGGATCAATTCCGGTAATCTCCAGCGTTTTACCGATCACGGCATCGAGATCCCGCTGCTGAAATTGCCGCGCCGATAGATTGATCGAAATGGGGTGCGGGACCAGCCCCTGGCCCTGCCATTTCCCTATCTGCTCGCAAACCGTGCGTACTACCCATTCCCCAACGGACACAATCAACCCTGTATCCTCAAGAACCGAAATGAATTGGAGCGGCGGCACCAGCCCGCGCGCCGGATGCTGCCAGCGCAACAATGCTTCAAACCCGGTGATCTCGCCGCTGGTCAAACTCGCCTTCGGCTGATAGTGCAGCACGAATTCGCGTCGGGCCAACGCGCCTCGCAGTTGGGTATCCATTTTCAGGCGTGCCGCCGCGCACTCATTCATATGGGGCAGGTAGAACTGATACATCGCAGGCCCGTGCTGTTTGGCCTGAAACATCGCGGTATCGGCGTTACGCAGCAGGCTTTCCGCATCCGCGCCGTCTCCGGGGTAAACACCGATCCCGAGACTGGCGGAAATATACACTTCCTGTTCTTCCAGCTCGAATGATTGCGAGAGAGCGATAATCACTTTTTCCGCAACCAGCGCTGCATCCTCGGTCTGGCTCAGGTCGGAAAGGATAAACGCGAACTCGTCTCCGCCCAGGCGCGCGACCGTATCGCCCGAACGCGCACACTGTTGCAACCGTTGCGCGACCTGGATCAGCAGCTGGTCGCCAATGCCGTGACCCATTGTGTCGTTGACGATCTTGAAACGGTCCAGATCCACAAATACAACGCCGATCCGCGCCCGGTCGCGCTGCGCATGCTCCATCGCCTGCCGGAGCCGGTCGAGAAACAGATTCCGGTTGGGCAATTCCGTGAGCGTATCGAACTGCGCCAGATAGGTAAAACGCTGCTCGGTATTCTTGCGATCAATCGCGGTCGCGAGTACATTGGCGAGACTCTGCAGAAAACTGACGCTGTCCGGCGTAAAGCAACGCGCGTCGCGCGAATAGGAACCCAGTACGCCATATGGTCCGTCAACTCCGGAGATAAGCACGTCGATCGCGCTGCGTATGTGGTGCGTCACGAGAATCTCCGACGG
>JAKDLC010000088.1 GCA_030453055.1 Nitrosospira sp. | reverse complement strand
GGTGCGGGCGGGGGTCCGCTTGCCTGTAACCTTGCCCGGAAAGGGTTCCGTGTGTTGCGGTTGGAGGCGGGGGGGGAGGATGACCCTTGCGAATATTATGTTCCCGCGTTTCATGCACATGCTTCGGAACATGAGGCCCTGCGTTGGGATTTTTTCGTACGCCACTATGCTGATGATGGCCGGCAGAAGTTGGACGCCAAATTCCGCCCGGAACAGAACGGCGTCCTCTACCCTCGTTCCGGTACGCTTGGCGGGTGTACCGCGCATAACGCCATGATACTGATTTATCCCCACAATAGTGATTGGGACTATATCGCCGAGTTGACGGGAGACGCATCCTGGCGCAGCGAAAATATGCAGAGGTATTTCAAGCGTCTGGAGCGCTGCGAATATGCCGCCAAGTCGGAGGAACCGGAAAGCCGGCACGGATTCGAGGGCTGGTTGCCGACCAATCTGGCCGAGCGTGAAATGCTGTTGAGAGACAAGGTATTAAGGAAGCTGGCGAAAGCCGCGCTGGCGGAATCCCTGCGCAGCATTGTGAATCCCATCAAACGGACTCTGCTTAAATTGAGTACCCACGGCGATCCCAACGATTGGCGCTTTATCCGCAGGAACCCGGAGGGTTTGTGCAAGATACCGATCACTACGCAGAACGCCCACAGGATGGGGACTCGGGAGTATATCCGGCGTGTTCGTGAACAATGCCCCGGCAATCTCGAAGTGAGAACGCACGCCCTGGCGCAGCGCATCCTGCTCGACGAACAAAACAAGGCTTACGGAGTGGAATACCTGGCCGGCGCTCATCAGTATCGAGCCGATCCACGTCATGGAATGGCGGTCGCAGGCGTGACAGAAACCGTGCTTGCGGAACGGGAGGTGATTGTCTCGGCAGGCGCATTCAATACCCCCCAGTTGCTCAAGCTCTCCGGGATCGGTTCGCGGGACGAGTTGGCGCGACATGGCATCGAAGTCAAAGTGGAACTGCCCGGAGTAGGAGAAAACCTGCAAGACCGGTACGAGGTAGGAGTGGTAACACGGCTCAAGCAAAACATTCCCCTGATAGAGGGGATGGAGCTTCGCTGTCCCGGGCCAGGGGAGACACCCGATCCACAGTTCACCCAGTGGCTCCGCGGCGAAGGGCCGTACAGCACGAATGGCGCTACGCTGGCTCTCATGAAGCGTTCGTTTCCCGAACGACCGGATCCGGATTTATTCATTTTTGGCCTGATCGGCGATTTTCGCGGGTATTATCCCGGATACGCCAAGGATATCAGCAAGAATGAAAACGCCTTCACCTGGGCCATTCTGAAGGGGCATACCACCAACACGGCCGGGCGCGTCACGCTCCGTTCCGGGGATCCGCGCGACGTGCCCGACATCAATTTCCATTATTTCTCCGAAGGCACGAATGCCGGGGAGGACTTGGAATCGCTCGTCGCCGGGGTGGAAACGGTTCGAAATATCATCAGGCGATGCGACGATGTCGTCGATGAGGAAGTCCTGCCCGGACCGGAAGTCAGGGACCGAGAGGACATACGCCGCTTCATCAAGAATCAGGCCTGGGGGCATCACGCTTCCTGCACTTGCAAAATGGGGCCTGCGAGCGACAAGATGGCGGTTGTGGACAGCCGGTTTCGTGTCCACGGAACCCGGAATCTGCGCATTGTGGATGCCTCGGTTTTCCCCAAAATACCGGGGTTCTTCATCGTGTCATCCGTCTACATGATCAGCGAAAAGGCAAGCGACGTGATCGCCGAGGACGCGAAGAGGGGCGCTTCATAGGCGCCCGATGCTCCTCGGACTCCTTGCACTACATTTCCAGCATTTCCCGCACGTTGCGCGGCCATTGCTGCGAACCATGCAACACACGCAGAATTTCGATGCGCTTGCCTTTGACGCGGTACGTGACAATAAAAGATGTTCCGCTGATGACAAGCTCGCGGGTCGTTTTCACTCTTCCAGGTCGTCCCATGTTCGGGTGGTCCAACAGGATGTTCACCTGCCTTTCGATTTTCTCATCTTGATCGATGGCCGCAAGGAAACTGTCCCGGGCAATGTAATCGAGTTGCGCATCTCGTGTTACGTTGGCTGAAGGTAGCCAAACCAGAATCAAACGCCGCCCCCTGCCCCTGCAGCTTGTTGTTCGGCGCGTTTTGACCATTCAGCGCGGCGTGCTGCACTGTGCGCTTTGACTTCTTCATTGGATAGCCAAACCGTGGCCGGATCGTCGGCTTCGGTCAAGGCTTGTTCTACCTGCTCACGAAACCACTTGTCATGCGCTGCGGCCTCGTGCGCGTGGCGCATACGTTCGGCGGCATCCTCGCGGAAGCGCTCTTTCTTGACAGTAACCGGGTCGTACTGGGTGGCATCCACTTGGTACTTGGCAATACCTATTTTCTTCAGGTAGCCGACCAGCGTCTCAAACCGGGCGAAGTTGCGCACGGCTCCGCGCTTGGCGGCCAACGCCCGCTCAGTCATGCCGTACTGGATGACAACGCCCCAGCCTCCCGGCTGCCCGATGATGGAAGCTCCGCGTACCGCGCCAGCTTCAACCAGGCGTGCGAGAGTGGTTTGGTCAATTGTGTCGTGGGTAGTTCCCATTTAAGCACCTTTAAGTTTACAGTGACTAGATAACACTGTAAACGATCAGTAAAGAAATGGGAAGCAATGACAAGGATAAAATCAAAAAACTTGACAGGCACGATTAGCGCTTTAAAAACATGGGCGTAAGTCCGGCGCGTTATTCAGGCGCGGCGTGATGGCTACAGTCAGCCCATATTCCTGATTGATGATTGATCAAGAACTTATTTTCTAAAGGAAACACTGAGCAAAGAATCAGGGTTACCCCAATATACTTAGGGCATCCACTTGAGTAGGATGAAATCATATTCACTCTATTTGGAGTTGCCGCCATGAAAGCAAAATTTGGAAATGTCTTCGCAGCGTTGTCCATGATTGGTGCCCTGGTCTCGGCAAGCTCATCGGTCGTGGCAGCCCAGCCCATTGACACCCCGGAAATTCGCGCCGCCGCCCAGAATGCTGTTACCCGCGGCGACCATAACGCCATTGCAAAGTATTACGAAAAAATTGCGGCGCAAATGCAGGCAAAGGTGACGGAGCAAAAAGAGCTGCTGGAGCAATATGAAGACAAGAGCTATCTCTATGGCCGGCAAGCTCAAGATCTCCAATCGCACACCTCGGCGCTGATCCGTGATTACGAGAAAAGCGCGGAAGAAAGCACAAAAGTAGCCACCCTGCATCGGCAAATGGCTGCCAGGCTCTATCAAAATCAGGCAGCCAACACGCAGCTGGCTGAGTCCGCAGCCGGGTTGTAACCATTCCGTAAGCGTAAGAGACGGCCGGATTACGCCCTCCGCCTGAGGGCGACCTTCAATCGTGGCCTCACCTCAAGTGGGCGGCAGGCATGGGCGTAGATTCTCGTAACCCTGTGCGACCATTGCCGCGGCGTCGGGCACGCGCCCCGTCTCGGCTTGCAGCCACTCCGCAACCTTATTTCGCAGCTCAGCAATGGACGGGGAAGGCACGGTCTGAACCCACGGACTGCCTTTACGCGACGCGAGCGGCGGCGGCATGGGCACCTTGTCGCGGGAAGCGGCGGGTGTCTGCCACATCGAGAGGCGCACGAAGATTCGCGGCGCGCATTGCGCCAAGCTGATGCGAACCTGGCGTTCATCACCCGCAAGAAAATTCGGCGGAAAGCGCTCGGCCGTCAGATGACACGCCCCACACGCCTTCTTGAACGCGGTACCAGGCTCGGGAACGGGACCCGGCGGCTCAAGGTCAGCCTGCGCCGGCGCAAGGACAGCCGGCGTTTCGCAACACATGTCGCGCGTATCGAGACCAAGCGCCATGCGCAGCCGCGCATGGTTGAAAGGTGCATCGGACCAGTTGAACTTCTCGATCATCTCGCGCACGTAGGCGAAGTCCTCGACGATGGTAACAGCGGCTTCCCCCTTGCCACCCTCTCCAACCACTGTAATGCGCTCGATCAGGTCGCCTCCTGTCGTGCGCGCTCTCAAGCCATGGTTTGTTGCAACCCCATTCTTAAGCGAAAAATGGAGCGACGGCTCGCCGCCGAGCGCCAACGCATCGACAAAAGTGGGACTCCCGCGCAGCGTGAATTCGCCGCTGCAGTCGTATCGTGCTCCCGAAAGCGTGCAAGGAGCGGTGTGGGTCCGGCGTGTCGCCTGAGTGGCGCGGCGCGCAAGCCATGCATCGATATCGCGCACGTCCCTCTCGGCTATGAGACCAGTCAATCCCACGACGAAGCGGCGCGCGAGCAGCGGATCGCCGCCCATCCACGTTTCAAGCGGCGCCCGTGGCGCCAGCGGATCGAATGCGGCGGTGATGTGCGACCGTGCAACCCCTTGCGCGCCCGGCGAAAATGCGAGCGGATCGCGGTTGGGAATATCCGGGTTCGGGATCGCGAGGCCGGCCGGCCAGCGCGCGCTGAATCCGGATGAGAGCGTCTGCTCGAGGGCGTTCATGTCGAAAATCCGCCCTCCCGACAGACGGTACTGCACCGCCGCTACGATCGCCAGGGTACGGCAGCTTGCATCGCATGCTTCGCGCCAGATACGCTGCGTCACGCCGAGGAGATTGGCACGGTCGGTCGCCTCGTCGATGATATTCGGCAGATCGATGCCGCGATGCACCGGGATCCCGTAGAACAGTTCTTTTACTCGCGAAAGCTTTTCGGCTATCCGGGGGTTCGCGTTGGTCTCATCCCATAGTGGCCGCGAGAAAATCGGTGAATGATTCTGGTGGCAGGCGATACAGACATTCCGGTTCGCGTAAACCACCCGCGGCGCGCCGCCCTCCCGGTAGTCGCGCACCAGCTGAAATTCAAAGCGTGCGGCGGCCTCATTGTAGCTGATCACCTCGATCAGGTTCATCTTCTCCTGATAACCCAGATATAGCCGATCTCGTGCAAACATCGGGCCCGTGCCCTCGCCTGTCATCGCGACAACCGCGCGCGGGTATACGAAGAAATCGGGCGCGGCGGCGGTGCGCTGCAGCGAGCGGCCAAGCGGAATCAGCACGGGTGTCATGCACGCTCCGTCCGTGCATCCGGCGCGCGCCTCGATCTTGCGCACCAGGGCTTCAAACGGGAATGGAATGCCATCGGCCGCTATGAAGTCAAACAGTGAACGTCCCGCTGATGGAAGCGTCGGACCCGGCGTCGCCGGATCAACCGCCCAGCTCGCGGTCTCGCACCTCGGGACGCAATCATTACCGGCGATGACATCCGGAATATAAACCGAGGCAATCACCATCATCAGACCAATGCAGCGCATGTCTTTACCTTTCCCGCCCGGGAAACATTTGCCGTGCCTGCTCGCCCGGCCAGCAGTCCTGCCGGGTTGCGCCTGTCTTCAGAAACCCGGGCATGTGGCGTTCGGCGAGTTCCTTATCGTAGAGCGTGAAGTTGAGCAGAAAAATCTTGCCGAGGTAGGCGCGCCCGAGATAAAAGCCGGGCCGTATCATACGAATCTCGTCGCGCACCTGCATGCCGCGCCGGCCGGGCAGATAGTCAGGCAGCTCGCGATAGCCGGGGATATCATCGCTATGGGAATAATCGATGATTATCGACTCGCGACGCGAATCGAGCAGGCTCTGTCCGCAATAAAGGCGCGCCGGAAATAGCAACCACTGTTCCCGGCCGCTCGCCATGATCGTGGGGATTGTCGCCGGGTCACCGCTGATCAGGTGTTCAAGCGGCGCCCTGTCGTCGATACGGCTTCGCACCAGACGGCTATCGCGGTGGAAGACCTTCCCGTGCCAGAGGTATTTGCCGAGAAGTTCGAGCTTCGTCGTCTTTGCCCCGGCAACCATACCCGAGAAACCACCGATGATCCCGGTAATGCGGTTGGCGCCTGAGGCGCCCTTCGGAAAAAACGGCCCACCGTCGTACCATCCGTCGGGAATCGCCCCGGCCGCGAGGCGCGCATAGATTTGGTCGATCTGCTCCTGATTATAAGTGCCGAGGGTCTCGGGCGTGAGCTTTGCGAGGTCGGCAAGAGAAAGAGGAAACTCATGCTCCACGCGCGCGAAATCGGGCTTGGTCGCGTAGGGCTCGCCATAACGGCCGAACTTGATTTCGGGAGGAGACACGCTGCTGCACGCGGCAAGCATAACGCACACACAAACAATGATCCTGAATCCGGCGGTCGACCGCTCTTTTTTTAATTTAGCGCAATGATCCACAAAGACTTTTTGTGTCACTTGACCTTCACTATAAGGTGAGTTCGCTACCGGGCGGATTTAGCCCGGATGTTTCCTTTCATCACTAGAGCGTGGCGAGGAAGGCGATGAGCGCTTTCTTGTCGCTATCCGGCAAGTCTTCTCCGAAGCGATGACCTTCGTTCTCGACGCCGGCAGTGCATGAACTGTAGATCGCCACCAGGTGCGGAAGTTCTCGAATGGCCTCGACCATGCGGTGCGGCTCCTGCGCAATCCTGCCGGCCAGTGAGCGCAGCTCCGCTGCAATTCTTTTTCCCTCCATCTCGCCGAACTGCCTGACGAGCTTCTCGTTAAACGCCGATGGTTTGAGCCTGGCGAGAATCATGTCGTTCAAGAACGCCTTGTGCTGAAAGCTCGCAACGCCTCCGACACTCATACCGGCCGGCAGCACCACGGTAGGGCCGAGTACTTGCCCTTCTTCTTTGCCGTCCCAGACCCGGGGTCCGAGCGCCAAGCGTACGTCCTTATCGAAGCGGGGGAGCTTGGGCACGCGCTGGCCGGGATTGAGCAGCGCCTGCATCGAAGCAACATAGAGGTTGAAGCGTCCCTCGATGCTCGGATCGTAGGCCCGGCAGCCCGGTCCCTCGCCGGCTGCGAGCGCCTGCTTATTCGCGTCCACGTAGGGAGACCGGTAGAAGTCGTTAGTCTTGTTGGCCGGGTTCCCGCAAAGCTCGGGGCCGACGGAATTGTTGTGCAGAAACGGCGCATGCGCCCATAGCGACAGCAGGGAGATGTTACGGTAGTAGCCCCGTCCACCGTCGTGCGGCTCGCGAATATTCGGGTCCGGGGGACGCGCACGAAGCGTCTCAGAGCCATATTCCTCCCAGATGCGGCCGGTCATGTGATTCGAGTGGAGCGAACGACAGCGATGGGTGCCGACTTCAGAGGCCAGTACGGCCTGGTCCGAGCCCAACCAGTCGGCGCGCATGCCCGTCGGACCCGACGCCCTGAAATCCCGGCTCCGGAACGCACCGCCCGCCAATTCCGGGATGGACGAGTGGCATCGCGCACACTTGTCGGCAAATACCTCGCGGCCGCGCATCACCGCATTATCCCCAAACTGCTCGTTCAGGTCGCGTTCAAGGTCAGCCATCGTATAGGTGGCGTTGGCGTTGGTTTCGCGCATTGCAAGCTCGCGAGCTCGCGCGAGGTCGGTGGCGTCTCCTTCCGTCGATACCAGGAAGTCGTGGATGTTTTGCAGCCGGTCTTCGATAGCGCGAAAACTGGCGCAATCGCGCCGGCACTGACCGATATCGAACGGCGTCTGACCAAAGTTGCGGCTCTGCGGGTCAAACTGACGCAGGTCGGTCAGGTGGTTCAGCCAGCACTGTTCCGAACACCCTCCGATGTTGAAGTAGACACGCTGAATCGACTCGAGCGCGCCAGTCGAGTCCTCACCGCCTTTTAACAGGTGGTGCACTGTCGCCGCTGCCGTACTCCGCTGCCAGCACTTGCGGTCGCGACCCGGCTCACACCAGCAGTCCGGGTGGTCCAAGCTGTCGGTCGGACAGTGTGCGACCTTGCGCCACCGGGTAACCTGCTCATTGGCGAACGTCGGGCGCACCTGAGTGTGGATGATCGCGTTCGTCGTACCCGGGTTGTGCACCTGATCGGTGGCGATCGCT
>JAKDLC010000087.1 GCA_030453055.1 Nitrosospira sp. | reverse complement strand
AACGTCGCGCACCACCGCCTTCGCCGCCATCGTGCCAAACGTGGCGATCTGGGAAACGCTCTCGGCGCCATACTTCCGTTTCACGTACTCGATCACGTGTTCGCGTCCGTCCTGGCAGAAATCGATATCGAAGTCAGGCATGGAAACCCGTTCCGGGTTAAGGAAACGCTCGAACAACAAATCGTAACGAAGCGGATCGAGGTCGGTAATGCCCAGAGAGTAGGCAATCAACGAACCGGCGCCGGAGCCGCGCCCCGGCCCTACCGGCACGCCATTGTGCTTGGCCCAGTTGATGAAATCGGCGACGATCAGAAAATAACCGGCAAACCCCATCTGCACGATGGTGGCTGCCTCGAAATCCAGCCGGGCGCGATATTTTGGCATCTGCGCATTGCGATCGGCGGCGTCGGGAAAAAGTGCTTTCATCCGGGCTTCCAGACCCGCCTCTGCCTGATCGCGCAGGTACCGCTCCAGACTCTCGTCGTTGGGAGTCGGGAATAACGGCAGGCGGTTGACGCCCAATTCCAGTGTGAGATTGCAGCGCTTGGCGAGTTCCACGGTGTTGGCGAGTGCCGACGGCAGGTCGGCAAATAGTTCCGCCATTTCATCCTGGGTCTTGAAATACTGCTGCCCGGTGCAATTCCTGGGTCGGCGACGATCGCCCAGCACGTACCCTTCCGCGATACACACCCGCGCTTCATGCGCCCTGTAGTCCTCGGGATTCAAGAACTGTACCGGCTGTGTCGCCACCACCGGCAAATCCAGGGCGGACGCCAACATCAGCGAGCGCTGCATGAGAGCCTCCTCATTTGCATGCCCCGCCCGCTGCACTTCGATATAAAAACGACCGGGGAACAGGTTTGCCCACCCTCTCGCCAGCCTATCCGCCTGAGCCGGATTATTCTGCAACAGCATCAGGCCGATATCGCCCAGATTCGCGCCGGACAAGGCGATCAGCCCCTCTGTCCCGCTGCTTTCACTCCCGTTTTCGTTGAACCAGGATTTTTTGACTTCAGCCCGCCCCTGGCGCTGATTTTCACGATAGGCGCGCGATAGCAGCCGGCACAACAGAAGGTAGCCTGAATAGGATTGGCACAACAGTAAAATGCGCGCCGGTTTGTCGCGATCGTCTTCGTTACTTACCCAGACATCGCAGCCGATAATCGGTTTTATGCCTTTGTTACGCGCCTCCCGGTAAAATTTCACCAGGCCGAACAGGTTGGACAGATCGGCGAGCGCCAGTGCCGGCATGCTGTCGGAAACCGCTTTCGCCACCGCTTCGTCGATGCGCACGATGCCGTCTACGACGGAATATTCGCTGTGCAAGCGCAGATGAACGAAGGTGGGAGATGTCGGCATGTCGTGGCGGGGCTGGACTCGATATTCCGGAAGGTCAATATCGGGTTACGATCCAGCCGGTTACTACCCAAGTCTCAAATAAATCGGCTTTCAATCTGACATAAAAACTCAGGTTTAATTTTACACCAATTGAAAATTCCCAAGCTCCCTGTCGCAATCGCTTAATCGATAACGAGAGCAAAACGTTTGTTACCGATAGCATCGCCTCGTCCGAAGGCGCTAAGAAATTTGGAGTTCAGGTAAGCTCGTTTCAGCCGGCGTCGCAGTCCTGCCTCGTTGTTCGCCAAAAAAACCGATGATTCTCTCCGGCAGCCATGTCAATCTGCCGGGAAACGGCGAATTCAAAAATCCGGCATGCCCGCCCTCATCGGGAAACTCCAGGGTGACGGCGGAGGAGACCTCATTCGGTCCGGGCAGCGCGGACGGCGGCATGAAAGGATCGTTGAAGGCATTGATGACAAGCGTGGGTACCTCGATATGCTTGAGCCATGGCTTGCTGCTGGATTGCTCCCAGTAGTCTTCCGCATCGCGAAAGCCATGCAGCGGCGCGGTCACGAGGTTGTCGAACTCATATAACGTGGTGCACGTGGCCACTGCGGCCGCATCAAACAGACCGGGGAAGCGGCCAAATTTTTCCAGGGCCTTGTACTTCAGCGTGTCGAGAAAGTGGCGCGTATAGAGCAGGTTGAAACCCGAAGCCAGGGCCTTCCCCGCAGCAGCCAAATCCAGCGGCACTGACACTGCCACAGCGCCGTCGATCAACTGACGGGCTTGCTTACCTTGCTCCCCAAGCCATTTCAGAAAAGCATTGCCGCCCAGTGATACCCCCACGACATAAAGCGGGGCGGCTGACCCGCGCAGTTTGTTTTGTCCGCTTATCCTGCGGAGCACCCAATCGATTTCGGTTGAATCGCCGGCGTGATAGGCGCGCGGCAACCGGTTAGGCGAACCGGAACAGCCGCGAAAATGTACCACCGCCCCGCGCCAGCCCAGGTCTTGCAGCATCGCCATGATACTCAGGATGTAATGACTGCAAGAGCCTCCCTCAAGGCCGTGAAACAGTATCACCAGTGGTGCACCGTCAGGATTATCCAGCCAGTCGATATCAATGAAATCTCCGTCGTCCAGTTCCCAGCGCTCACGCCGGTAAGCCACCAGGGGACGTAACAGCAGATAGGGATAAATGGTTTGTGCATGGCCTCCGCGCAGCCAGTTCGGGGCAACGTAGGGTTTGGCACGCAAAGGGAAGGTGGAGATTTTCACGCTAAATTTTGATAGGCTGTGCCGGATGTGTGATGTAGAGATTGTAGACTATCCTTGAGGAAATAAACCATGATCAATAAATTACTCGATCCTATCCCTCCCGGTGAGATTTTACTGGAAGAATTTATGAAACCTATGGGCATCAGCATCAATGCGCTTTCGCGTGCCGTCAATGTACCGCCCAATCGTATTAGCGAGATCGTGAACGGCAAGCGTTCGATTACTGCTGATACAGCCTTGCGCCTTGGCAAGTATTTCGGCGTCTCCCCGGAAATCTGGCTCGACCTGCAGAGTGATTATGCTATTCGTATGGCGCAGCGTACTGTCTGGCCACAGATTGAGCCACTGATCCGCGCGCATGCTGTATAGGCAAGGAATCAGCAAACCTTTTTGATCCAGGTTGTGGTTACTGTATGGAATCGTCTGTCAGAAGGTCTACCGGCACATCCAGGGCTCGGGAGATAGCCGTCAATACCCCTATCGTTCCGGTGCGCTTCCCATTCTCAATCTGACTGAGAAATGGCTTGCTTATGTTGGCCTGATTGGCTAAGAGTTGTATAGTCAGTTTGCGATATTTACGCCATGCCTTGATAGGGTGGACGCCATCCAGGATGGCATGAGCGACTTCGCTGGGGACGCGCACGCCATCATCAGCCAGTTTCGCCGCATCGTACAGCGCAACATCGTTCCTATCTTCTGCGGTGGATACCAGGCGCTCAAAAACATCGATAGGCACGATGGCGTATTCCCGCTTTCCATCTCGTTCTATGAACTGGATCCTGCTCATTTATATCCGCCTCCACGTGGCCGGACCGTCACGACGAAAATCGTAATCCGGTCGTTGTGTATTTCATAGATCACTCTCCAATCCCCAACACGCAACCGGTAGCCGTCGCGGCCTTCCAGTTTCCTGACATTGTTATTGGAAACAAAGGGATCAAGAGCCAGTTGTTCAATTTTGCCACGAATCTTTGCCGACAAATTAACCCGGATGTTTCATAAATTCGCGTGATGATTGCGCAGGATTTTGTTTTGTAGGGGGATTTTGTGAGGGAGTGGCGTAGTGATTCATACGCCCGACTGAGCAAAATTTCCATACGAAACAAAAGACCAGCAAGGGCGCGCGCCAATTTATGAAACATCCGGGTTAAGTGGTATCGACTTCATGTTTTTCAGGGATTCGCGGCTGTATTCAATCTTGAACATGTGTCGATGTTAGCATAAAGCTAACAAACTCGCAAACATTATTTGATTAATGCGGGCCGAACATTTCAAACCGGATGTTGGTTCTCCGATAATTGTTACAGGGATGCCCGAATCGCGGTAATTTACGGCTTTTGCTATTCTGCGGTCACGATGGTTCGATATTCGGGTCTGGCCGGTTTACCGCTTTATTTCAGGATCCACACTCCGTTTTTCTGAATCTCGTCATGCATGGCGTCCGGGGCCAGGTCAAGCTCACCCGGCCATGTGACCGCCCCAAGCTCGACGTACGCCTGGGCAAATGCATCCGGGTCAGCCAGCACGGCAAAAACTCCGGCATCGGGCGCACATACAAACTCGGACATATCGACTTCGCCCTCCAGTCCATCAATAAAGCGAATGTGCAGCCGATAGCCGTCAAGCGGCTCGACCGCCTTCACTCGCCAAGGCGCCGTTATTTTTATAGGCGGCACTACGGAAGAGGCGATATCCTTTTTGGTGACTGCTTGTGTTGACATAATTCCCAATCCTCCATGAGTTCGGTGCGGTGTTCCTGCGCCCATTCCAACACTAGCGCCAGCGCCCGTCGTGACATTTTTCCTCTCAATATTTCCAAGGTGCGTATGTCGATCACTACTTCATCCTCTGCATAGTTCGCGTGGAAATGCGGCGGTGAATGATCGCGCCAGTACATCTGAATTATAATCCCATAAAACGTGCTTATGATTGGCATGGTTCTATCAAGCGGCTCCGACACGACCGTCAAGCGCCACATCGGGCGTCTCTTCCGGGAAACCGGCTGGACGGACGCGGGTCAGGGCTGGGAGGGCAAGGACGGCGAGTTGTCGCTCATGGGCTGGCAAAAGCGCCGCCGTGTCGTTGTGCTGCGCCGCCCCCTGATGGGCGAAATCATGATTACCGAAGAAGAGGACGGTCAGCAGTTGCTGGCCTTTGTCGAGGCGGATCGCAAAGCCGGCAAGGGAATCTTGGAAGTACTCAAAGACAACCGCAAGGGACAATACAGCATTCGTGTTAATGATCAGTGGCGTATCGCTTCAAGTGGTCGGATGGCGATGTTTATGATGTAGAGATTGTAGATTATCACTAAGGAAATAAACTGTGACCAATAAATTACTCGATCCTATCCCTCCCGGTGAGATTTTACTGGAAGAATTTATGAAACCTATGGGCATCAGCATCAATGCGCTTTCGCGTGCCGTCAATGTACCGCCCAATCGTATTAGCGAGATCGTGAACGGCAAGCGTTCGATTACTGCTGATACAGCCTTGCGTCTTGGCAAATATTTCGCTGTTTCCCCGGAAATCTGGCTCGATTTGCCGAGTGATTATTCGAATAGCTCGTCGTACCGTTTGACCACAGATTGAGCCTCGGCATCCCGGTTCTCACTGTCCGGCAGCCTCTGTATTGACAACGGCTACACATCAAACTATCATTTGCATATCTGTTGTGTATGCATAGATAGGAGATGATGATGCGTGACGCCGCCATCAACCTGCGGGCTCTGTCCGAACAGCGTGATCTGATCGATTACGCCGCCAGCCTGCTGGGCAAGAACCGTTCGGACTTCATGCTCGAAGCCGCCTGCGACCGTGCCCAGGCGGTGGTGCTGGATCAAGTGTTTTTCACCCTGGACGCCGACAAGTTCAAGCAGTTCACCGCAATGCTCGATGCGCCGCCCAAGCACAACCCCGGGCTTGAACGTTTGATGGCCCTCAAGGCGCCTTGGGACACCAGCACGGAATAAACTTGCAACGCAGCGCGCCAGAGCCGCTCGTCGCCGCCCACCTTCTGGACGAATTCGGGTGCGGCGAGGCGAGTCTCGACGAGTGGCTCAAACGCCGGGCGTTGGCCAACCAGCTGAGCGGGGCCAGCCGCACGTTTGTCGTCGGCGATCAGAATGGTCGCGTCTACGGCTACTACGCAATGGCGGCGGGTGCCGTTTCGCACCCAGCGGCAACGGGTGGAGTGCGGCGCAACATGCCCGACCCCATTCCGGTGATGGTTCTGGCGCGGCTGGCTGTCGATCAGCGAGCCCAAGGCGCCAAGCTCGGGGCTGCGTTGTTGCAAGACGCCGTCAACCGGGCTGTGGCTGTTTCAGAAAACGCCGGAGTACGGGCTCTGCTCGTCCATGCCCTCGACGATCGTGCCAAACAGTTCTATGAGCACTACGGTTTCCAGGAATCACCTCAGCATCCGATGACCCTGATGCTGCGACTGAACACAGTGAAAGCCTGAGGGGCGAAATGTCATCGCGATCATGCGCGCTCGCAGACGCCAAGGTGCAGGCCATGCTCGATGCGCTGGCGCAAGACATCGACGAGCGTCCGGAAGTCCTGCGGCCCATCGATGCCGGGCTTGTCGAGTATGTCCGATCGCTGGTTGCAGGCGTCGATGTTGACTGTTAGCAACAAATAGAATTGTCCGGTTTTGTAGCAAATGAATTGTCCGCATTCTAAGCACTGAATTGTTCTGAAAGCCCGCCATTAATCGTCTTATATCAGGTTGGTTCTTCCCTCTTGGAGTACTGTCAATAACTGTATGCAGTACATGCAGGAGTACATTCATGTTACGACTTTGATGCAATCTCGCCGTCTAAAACTTTAAGCGCTTCTTGCTCTAGATTCCACGCTTCGTCGCGAAGACGGTTAGCATCAAGTACCAGTTTGGCAATTTCATTTATCTCTTCTGAAGGGAGAACAGGCACAGGAATTTTAGCAACCATAAAACGGTCAATTTCAAGGATAACCGACCCATAGCTGTATCGGGTGATGAGTTTTTGTCCGTAATCGCTGGCAAGCCAAGCGTAGAGATAACCCGCCAACAAATCATCGCCAGTAACTATGCGAATGGCGTGCTGATTGGCCGCCCATCCCTTCATGTAAGAGGGCACAATTTGTACTCGCCCAATTGTGCCAGAACAGGTGAGAATTACCATATTAGGCTCAAGTGCAATTTCATCCAAATCACCCTCATGCGCGCCTTTTGCTAATCTCTTTACACCGATAGGGTCGATCTGAAAAAGTTGTTTGCTGGAGAGCAACGGAATTCCACCATGTGGTACGTAGACACGCTTTCGAAATTTGGTAACGGCACGAATGGCCTGTGTGAGTTTCGGATTTCCCAGCGGAAGTACGGGCAGACCGAGTTGTTGCAACTGATCTTTCACCCAATATGCCCCAGGGTTATGAAACGAGGCATCGAAGCGATTGCCCCATGCCGCAGCGTGGATGGTGCTGATCTGCGGTCCTTTTTTAGTATTGAGCAGAGATGGCAACTTGAGTGCTACACATAGCTGGGTATCCGCCTCATCCATTAAATCGTTGGCCTCGTCACGCTTCTTTGCTGCGTTTACAAACGCGCGACCAATTTCTATACGACGTATAGCGGGAAGCTCTGGAATCAATACATGTTGTAAATGGTGCGCCTCGATATGTTGCACAACAGAACCGTAGGTCATGCCCATCAATTTGGCACGTCCCCACCGCGATCGGAGGAAAGCAGTCACATAGCCTGCTGTATCGGGATCGGGTCCAGCAAGGCGAATGACATCCTCTGAGAGGACCCAGTCCGCGATACGTGGCGATGCCAAGCTAATATTACCAATAGTGCCTGAGCGCGATACCAACACATCCCATGGCTTGATTTGAAGTTTTTGAAGTTTGCTGGTGTGCTTTTTGCTCAAATAACCGCCCCGTTCGGGGCGCAAGCCTATGATGTCGGAACTGGAAAGGAACGGTACTCCTTGTTCTGGCCCGACATAGATACGTTTGAAGCGGAAAGCATTGTGGGCATCTCGGCAGATACCCCCATTCCCTAATAACGCTTTTAACTGATAGCTACAGGTCTGCAATTCAATGACAGCCTGCCTCGCTTCTAGCGCATATGCAGACGATTCTAGACGAATGCCGGTATTTACTAGCTCTCCTAGCCGCACCCCAACACTACGGGTGCCGAAATGTTGAGCTCGTGCCAGTTGCTCGGCAACTTTCACCATCCTAGTGTTTAATTGCATAAATTAGCGATTGTATTCCTAAGCTGTGCCCCCTTGAC
>JAKDLC010000086.1 GCA_030453055.1 Nitrosospira sp. | reverse complement strand
AGGCGCAACGACGCGGAATGGTTGTTCCATTCCAAGGAGTTGCAACGCAGCCATGTGCCGCAAAAACCGTGCAATTCACCCCGTAGCGGGCCTCACCCGGAAGGTGAGCGTCAAATAATACGAAATATTGTTATTAATCATAACGCTGATCTATTAAATGAGCGGTCAACTACCGGATTTAGGTTTAATGCTCACATTTCAGGAAATTATCCTTGCCCTGCAACACTATTGGGATAAGCAGGGCTGTGTGCTGCTCCAGCCCTACGACATGGAAGTGGGTGCGGGGACCTCGCACACCGCTACTTTTCTTCGTGCTCTTGGCCCGGAACCCTGGAAAGCTGCATACGTTCAACCCGCGCGCCGTCCCAAGGATGGACGCTATGGCGAAAATCCCAACCGCTTGCAGCATTACTACCAGTTTCAGGTCGTGCTGAAACCCGCGCCTGCTGATATTCTCGAACTTTATCTCGGTTCGCTGAAAGAACTCGGCCTCGATCTGAAACAAAATGATATTCGCTTCGTCGAGGATGACTGGGAAAATCCGACGCTTGGCGCCTGGGGCCTGGGTTGGGAAATATGGCTCAACGGCATGGAAGTAACCCAATTCACGTATTTTCAGCAGGTCGGCGGCATGAACTGCAAGCCGATTACGGGCGAGATCACCTACGGTCTGGAGCGGCTTGCCATGTACCTGCAAGGCGTGGAAAGCGTGTTCGACCTGACTTGGAGGAAGGGACTTTCCTACCATGATGTCTACCACCAGAACGAAGTCGAGCAATCCGCGTATAACTTCGAACACAGCGATATCGATTTTTTGCTGCACGCCTTTGCCAGTCACGAAACGCAAGCCGGCCATCTGGTGGAACGGGAACTGGCGCTGCCCGCCTACGAACAGGTGCTGAAAGCCGCGCACATCTTCAATCTTCTGGATGCGCGCGGCGCGATTTCCGTCACCGAGCGGGCCGCCTATATCGGCCGGATTCGCGATCTCGCCCGTAGCGTGGCGCGGGCCTATTACGAAAGCCGCAAGCGTTTGGGCTTCCCTATGGCCCCGCGCGCATGGGTCGAGCAGTTGAGCGAGAAGATCACGTGAGCAATGCGACCCGAAGCCTGCTGGTCGAGTTGCTCGTCGAGGAGCTGCCGCCAAAATCGTTGAACCAGTTGGGGTCATCGTTTGGCATGCTCATGTTCGAAGGTTTGCAGAAACTTTACAGTCTCGACGCCGATGCGCGCCTGACAACCTTTGCCTCTCCCCGACGGCTTGCGGCGCACATCACCGAGGTCTTTGAAGTGGCCGTACAGAAGCCTCAAAAGGTGAGACTCATGCCGGTTTCGGTTGGAATCGGTGTGGATGGAGAATACACGCAAGCATTCCGCAAAAAATTGCAGCAAACCTGCGGATACTCCGATGAGGTATCCAGGGTACTCATGGAGCGAATCTCTCGCGAATTTGATGGCAAGATGGAATTCCTGTTCCACACCGATGTGGCACCCGGCCTCCCGCTGGCGGTAAACCTGCAACAGGTGCTTCACGCCTCGATCACCCGGCTGCCGATCGCCAAAGTGATGACCTATCAACTGGCCGACGGCTGGAGCAACGCGAGTTTCGTGCGCCCTGTGCGTGGGCTGGTCGCCCTGCACGGTGCGGAAATCGTACCCATGATGGAAGTGCTGGGATTGACCGCCAAAAACGAAACGCAGGGCCATCGCTTCGAGGCCGACGTGAATCCGATAGTACTGAGGGATGCCGACAGTTACGCACAGCAACTGGAAACGGAAGGCGCGGTCATCGCCAGCTTCGCCGCACGCCGCGCCGAAATCGCCAGACAACTCGCCGCCGCCACAGCCAAGGAAAACCTGAAGCTGATCGAAGATGACGCATTGCTTGACGAAGTGACGGCACTGGTCGAACGACCCAATGTGCTGGCCGGAAAGTTTGACGCCGCATTCCTTGAGGTACCACAAGAATGCCTGATTCTGACCATGAAGGCGAACCAGAAACACTTTCCGCTGCTGGATGAAAACGGCAAGCTCACCAACAGGTTTCTCATTGTTTCCAACAGCTGTCCTCCGGACGCCAGCCAAATAATTGGCGGCAACGAGCGGGTGCTGCGTTCCCGTCTGGCGGATGCGAAATTCTTCTTCGATCAGGATCGCAAGAAGACGCTGTACTCGCGCGTCGCCGGTCTGGATAAGGTCGTTTATCACAACAAGCTCGGTACCCAGGCGGAGCGCGTGGAGCGTATTTGGGCGATCGCGCAGGCGCTTGGCTTGCGATTGGGCGGTAATGTGCTTGCAGCGCCCGCAGGTGAAGCCGCGATGCTATCCAAAGCGGATTTACTGACTCATATGGTGGGCGAGTTCCCCGAGTTGCAAGGTATCATGGGGCGCTATTACGCCAAGCACGACGGGCTGCCGGACGATATTGCGCTTGCCATTGAAGACCACTACCGGCCGCGCTTTGCGGGCGACAAGTTGCCGCGCACCATGACGGGCGTCTGTGTCGCGCTGGCGGATAAAATGGAAACGCTGACCGGCATGTTCGGCATCGGGCAGACTCCGACGGGCGACAAAGACCCATTTGCGTTGCGTCGCCACGCCTTGGGCGTGACTCGTATCCTGATAGAAAAGAAGCTCAAAATTTCGCTGGAAGAAATGATCGGAATTTCCAAAGAAATTTTCGATAATAAGGTTAATTTTGGCGACGCCGAATCTTGTCAGTTGCTTACTTTCATCTATGAAAGAATGTCCAGTCACCTGCGCGAACAAAACTACTCCCCACAACAGATCGAGGCAGTCGTTGCAAAACGGCCGCAATTCCTGAACGAGATTCCCCAGCGCCTTGCGGCCATACGTTTATTTTCCGCTTTGCCCGAAGCGGAAAGCCTTGCCACCGCAAACAAGCGGGTGAGCAATATTTTGAAGAAGACTGAAGGCGGGGCCGGCGGTCCGGTAAATGTCGAGCTGTTGCAAGAACCTGCCGAGCAGGCCCTGCATGCCGTACTCGCCATCGTAACGCCAAAAGCGGACGCCGCTTTCAAGCTTGGAGAATTCAGCCTGGCCCTGCGAGAACTTGCGGCATTGAAAACGCATGTTGATGCATTTTTTGATAATGTGATGGTAAATACTGAAGATGCCGCTTTGCGCGCCAATCGTCTTGCCCTGTTGGCCCAGTTGCAGCAGGTCATGAATCGGGTCGCCGATATTTCCAAACTGGCGACCTGATTGGATAATCAAGTGGCTAACCAAGTGGATACCTATGTGGATACCTATGTGGAATACTCAAGATGAAGCTGATCATTCTC
The DNA here is from genome assembly GCA_030453055.1 of Nitrosospira sp. GTDB lineage: Bacteria > Pseudomonadota > Gammaproteobacteria > Burkholderiales > Nitrosomonadaceae > Nitrosospira. The sequence goes on along the minus strand of JAKDLC010000086.1, from coordinate 4,612 downwards.
GACCGCGACGGCGTCATTAATTATGACAGTGACGATTGCATCAAGACGCCTGACGAATGGAAAGCCATTCCGGGCAGTCTGGAAGCCATCGCACATCTCACCCAGGCAGGTTATCGAGTCGTCGTGGCCAGCAATCAGTCCGGTATCGGCCGGGGGTTGCTGGATATGGGGACGCTTAACGCCATCAATGACAAGATGTGCAAGGCGGCCAACCAGGCGGGGGGACGTATCGATGCGATGTTTTTCTGTCCGCACACCAATATGGACAAATGCGACTGCCGCAAACCCGAGACAGGGATGTTCAGGGAGATCTCGGAGCGCTTTGGTCTGGAGTTGAAGAGTGTACCTGCGATCGGTGATTCGTTGCGTGACATGCTGGCCGCGGCCGCGGTGGGTGCGGCTCCGGTTCTGGTGCTGACCGGCAAAGGCAAAAAGACGAAAACGGAGGGCGGACTGCCGAAAAACACGCAAATATTCCCTGACCTCGCTGCAGCCGTCGATGCGCTGACCGAATGCGTGTGATCCTGTGAGCATGATTCCGGCGGTGCTGCGCTCGACGCTGTACAGTCTGTTGCAGATCGCCATAACGCCGTTTTATGCGCTCATCGTATTCGCCGCGTTTCCGCTGCCACCGCTCACCCGTTATCGCGTCACTTCCGGTTGGGCGCACCTGATGTTGTTTTTGCTCCGTGTCGTTTGTGGCATCCGGTATCGCGTAATAGGGGCGGAACATATTCCCCAAACGCCGAGTATCGTACTATCCAAGCATCAATCGGCATGGGAGACACTCGCGTTTCAGCAGATTTTTCCGCCTCAGGTGTGGGTGCTCAAGAAAGAGCTGCTACGTGTTCCGTTTTTCGGCTGGGGGTTGGCAATGACCAGCCCCATCGCAATCGACCGCAGTTCAGGGAAAGCGGCACTGAAACAAATCGTCGAGCAGGGAAAAAACCGGCTTCAGCAGGGATTCTGGATAGTAATTTTTCCGGAGGGCACACGCATTGCGCCCGGAAAAAAAGGCAAATACCGCATTGGTGGCGCATGGCTTGCCACACATACTGTCGTGCCGGTGATACCGGTGGCGCACAACGCCGGCGAGTTCTGGGGCAAAAATGCGTTCGTCAAGCTGCCCGGCACGATTACAGTAAGCATCGGCGCGCCGATGGATCCCGCAGGATTGGAGCCCGACGATTTCAATGCGAAAGTGGAAGCCTGGATCGAAGCGGAGATGGATCGCATCGGCGATCGAAAACAGAACAGATATGACAATGTTAAAGAACCTGTTTCAATCTCCGAAGGATAAGCGAACGACGCCTGCATGTGAAATTCGCCGTGTCAGCCTGAACGGCAAGGAGGTCGCTTATACGCTTAGGCGCTGCAGGCGAAGAACCATCGGCATGAAAATAGACAGCGATGGCTTAACCGTTCGCGTTCCGTCGAGAGAATCGTTACGCTGGGTGGAATCGGTATTGCGAAACAAAGCCGATTGGGTGGTAAAAAACCTGGACGAATGGGAACACAAAAAATCGGGCCGGCTGGTGTGGGAGGAAGACGCAATTTTCCCACTGCTGGGAGAACCGTGGCGGTTGGCGACTACCGCTGCCGGAGTGATGCAGATGACCCGGGCAACGGTCAATCCCCGAGTTGGGGATAGGCAACTGAAATTGCCGCTGCCATCCGCGCTGACCGCCCGGCAAATCGAAAAAATCGTGATGGAATGGTATCGCAACAAAGCACTGGCTTGTTTCAGCGAACGCATCGCGCTGTATGCGAATAAGCTCGGTGTTGCACTGCCGCAATTACGGCTATCGCGCGCCAAAACCCAGTGGGGCAGTTGCAACGCGCTCGGTATTGTCCGCCTCAACTGGCGGTTGATCCAGATGCCGCTCAATCTGGTGGACTATGTGGTGGCGCACGAATTGTCGCATCTCATCGAGATGAATCATTCGCCGGCATTCTGGCAGACGGTGGAGCGTGTGTATCCGGGTTATGTGGCGGCGAGGAAGGAATTGAAGCGGTTGGGATGATGGTGATGCTCTGATTGGCGGACGGAATCCGCACTATGCCAAGTATAGTTAGAAGCTATCCCGCGAATAATTTAGCTGATATGCTGCCTCAAGGCCACTTCTGCCCCGCGTGCTTGGCGCGCAGCACTTCAACAGTCTTTCCGACAATCCTGTAAATCAAAAGATAATTGGGATGCGCCACAAGCTCGCGCGTCCCCTTCACGCGTCCGATGCGCCCCAGTGTCGGGTCCTGGTCAAGTTGCACGGCCTTCCGCATCAGCATGTCACCCATTTCCGTTGCAGCCCGAGGTTTGTCCTGGGCGATGTAGGCAGTAATGCGCTTGCGGTCGGCAATGGCGGCAGGCTTCCATAGCGGCAAGATCAGTTCCCCGCGCTCTCAGTCTGCCTGACAAGCGCGGCGCGCTCCATCTCCCACGCGGCCGCGACTTGCTCATGCGGCACGCTTGGCCGGGGGTCATCGATGGCCTCCTGAACCTGTTGAGTAAGCCAGCCTTTGTAGGCGGCGGCTTCGTGGGCATTTTTCATCCGCTGGGCGGCATCCTCGCGCTTGCGCTCGGTTTTGCGCGCCACAGGATCAAATTGGGTTGCATCCACCTGATAACGGACAATGCCAACGCCCTTGAGGTAGCCGACCAGCGTTTCAAACTTGCGGAAGTTGCGAACCGTGCCCCGCTTGGCCGCGAGTATGCGCTCGGTCATACCATACTGGATGACCACGCCCCAACCGCCCGGCTGGCCGATGATGTTAGCACCCTGAACCGCGCCCGCTTCAACGAGACGCTCAAGGGTCACCTGGTCGATGGTGTCAAGGATAGCTGCCATTTCTTTACCTTTGAGGAAATTGATCAGTAAATGATACGATACCCTAACAATAAAAAATTGGGAACCAGTATTAAATAAATTTTTCGGAAAAGAATGGTTTGCCGGATATCACTTCGACTCATTGCGCCAGACATAATGGGAGCCACATGCCGGTCATCACCACCCAATTGGCTATTAACTACATCGAAATAAATGCCAACAATGCCAATATGAGGTATATTAATGGCAACATCGTCAACTTAAGAGTTCGTCATGCCTGACCATCCCGATTCAGCTACCCTCGAAGAGGCCTTGGTCCTTCCGCTCATCCTTCCGAAAGGTACCGATCCGGCCGTAGTTTCTTCGTTGCACGATGCCTTGGATAGGGCGATCGCCATGACGCTTAGCGCAGATCAGGCGCAAATGCTGGAACGCGCAGACCGTATGGCAGAACTCCTGACCGGCCTGTTTGTGCCGAATGACGCGCTACTCGAAGATCGCTTGCACCGCGCGCAAACGGTCGTCAAAGCGCTCAATGACGGTGAATGGCTGACGGCCGAGCAGTTGAACGCTCTGCAAGCCTCGCCTCCGGCAAACAAGTCGCACCCAGCAAGCGACTGGAAGCGGCGCAGTCGCATCTTCAGCGTCAGTTACGGCGACGCAGAATGGTTTGCCGGGTATCAGTTCGACTCCCGGCACCAGCCGCTGCCAATCATTAAAGACGTTCTCAAAGCGCTGGGCAAGGTAGCCGACCCATGGAACATAGCTGCGTGGTTCCATTTCCCGAATGGCTGGATTGCCAAACGGGCAACCGATGGCAGCATGCGGCCAGTCGCCCCTAAAGATGCCCTCGACATGCGTGAGGCAGTTCTCCACGCTGCGGCGCAAAGGCAGTCAAGCTACACCGCATGAAGTGCGGTCTGCCCACGCCCGGCACCGCTGAGCCGTTCACAATAACATCCGAGGATGCCGGCGTCTGGTTCCATGTTTATAACTCACTTGGGCACCCTGACACGAGGGCCGATACTTTCTCTGAAGGTTGGGGCGACACGCGTTTCGCCCCCATCCATCAGTCTGACGGCACACCCGTGCATACGTACTACATGGGCAGCACTGCGGAGTGCGCCTACATGGAATCCATTTTGCACGACGTCGTGCTGGCGCCGCCGGGCGTTTTCGACGTAGACAGATTGCGGTATTTCCACCTTGTGCAACTTGAGCTGCACAGCCCGTTGCAATGCGTCAACTTTCACACGCCGTATCTCCCTCAACTACAGGAAATGACGCGAACCCAGTTGATCGACAGTCTTCCTGCCTGCTACCCGGAGACGCGAGTCTGGGCGCAGGCTGCCTTCCTCCAGTGTGTTGATGCGCAGGCAATTGCATACGGCTCGCGGCGCAACGATGCCGGCCGGTGTCTGATGCTGTTCAGGCAGCGTATCGCTGATCCTCCGTTCCGGATTCTCAAAGACGAGCCACTGGCCATTGGTCCCCGGCGCGCCGAGGTGCTGGCGCTCGTTCGCCGACTAAAACTCAACGAGACGTAGCGTTGTGCCGCAGCCACCAGAGACGCTCGATCCGCTGCGCGAGCCATCCGCAACCCGCAGGCCACCGCCTGTTTTCACGCATTTTCCAGTCTTTTTCACTCATTTTCTCAGCTTAGCGCTATGATCCACAGAGACTTTTGCGCCGCCTAACCGTCGCCTTCATTGCGAGTTCGGTCCAACTGCCGGGTTTAGGATTATGTTAGTATTTCCGATTCATTATTCTGGAATCGTCCATCCATG
>JAKDLC010000440.1 GCA_030453055.1 Nitrosospira sp. | reverse complement strand
TTGTGCGCTTCAGGTATTTCCTTAAAATCCAGTATCGCCAATTTAATTTAATCCCCTAATTGCAGAAAAACATTCGTTATCAAGTGCAAAATCGCCACTCATGGCCCAGCAGATTCATTTACCAACATCGGCTCCCACTGCCAACCGTACTGGCTTGCCGATCCGGCTCAGCATTTCCACCAGGGTATCAATGGTGAACTTGGCGGTCTTCCGATTTATCACGTCGGAAACGCGGTGACGCGATACCATCAGGATTTTCGCGGCTTCCGCCTGTTTGAGCTGATGTTCTGTAATCCACTCGGCCAGTCCATCATCAGTTGTTCCTTGAGCAGCCGGATGTCGTTGATCTGTTTTCGCGAAGCTTCCTGAAGGCGCTCGGCTTCTTCCGCCGCGAATCCCAGTTCCAGGAATAGATTGACTCCCGGCTTGGTCACATGCCGGATTTCGGTATCGATCTTCATTTCCTGTCTCTCCTCAATTGGCATAGAATAACCCAAGTTCCGAATCGGCACTTGAGGAGGCAATATGACTTCGGCAAAAACTGCATCATGGATGCTGATCATCATGCTCTGCATCGTGGCGCCCGGCGCTCGGGGACACGATGAACACGACCCAGCGGGAAACGCGCCGCACGAAAAACTGGGCGAGGTGAACTTCCCGGTCAGTTGCGGTGCCGAGGCGCAGAAGGAATTCAACCGGGCGATGGCGCTATTCCATTCCTTCTGGTTCTCTCCGGCGATCAAGTCGTTTGGCGGAGTACTTCAGCACGATCCCGAATGCGGCATGGCCCACTGGGGCATTGCCATCGCGTCTTTGGGTAATCCGTTCACATGGCCGTCCAGCCCAAAGGCGTGGAAGGAAGGGGCGTCAGCCTTGGCCGACGCCCAGCGCATAGGCGCGAGGAGCGAGCGTGAACGCGATTATATTGCCGCGTTGGCCGTCCTCTTCAAGGATTGGGAAACAACCGATTACCGGCCACGGGTATTGGCCTTCCAGAAAGCAATGGAAGGCTTGGCGGCGCGCTACCCGCGCGATATTCAACCTCAGATTCACTATGCTCTAGTGCTCGATGCGACAGCGCTGCCCGCCGATAAAACTTTCGCTAATCAGCTTGCGGCGGCGAATATCCTGGAGCCGCTATTCAAGCAGTACCCGGATCATCCGGGGGTTCCCCACTATCTGATCCACACTTACGACTATACCGAGCTGGCGGAAAAAGGTCTTCCCGCGGCCAGAGTCTATGCCAGCGTCGCGCCCTCGGTGCCGCACGCGCTGCACATGCCGTCACACATCTTCAGCCGGGCTGGCCTCTGGCATGAAATGGTGGAAAGCAATCGCGCCTCTTATCGTGCGGCCAAGAGTGAACTCAAGGAAGCGACTCTCGGCGTTGGCGCGTATGATGCCCTGCACGCCATGGACTACATGGTTTTCGCCCACCTCCAGCAAGCGCAGGACCAGGCGGCCAAACGCCTCGTGGATGAAGCCATGTCGATCCGCAAGGTCAACGTGGAAAATTTTCCGGCCGCTTACGCCTTCGCCGCCATTCCCGCCCGCTTTGCGCTGGAACGCGGCGACTGGAAAAGCGCCGCTGCACTCGAGCTGTCGCCCGCCGTGACCTGGAGCAAATTCCCGCAGGCTGAAGCG
>JAKDLC010000085.1 GCA_030453055.1 Nitrosospira sp. | reverse complement strand
TCCTGCCGCTGGAAACGAAAATTCTGTCTTATCGTCCAGGTGTCATTGAAGTGATGTTCGAGCTTGTAGCTGACCGACGCCTGATTGGTTGTGTATCGGGTAAAGCCGGGGTCGCCCAGCAGCGTGCCGGTAGGCCTTCCGTCCGGTGTTGCGAGGTAAAATGGGGCCGCTCCGCTGTCGTTGTTCAGGATGTCGCCAAAAAGGGTAACGGTTGTCCTGTCGCTCGGGCGCCACGTCAGCGACGGGGCGATATAAAAACGCCTGATGCTGGCACGGTCTCCATGGGTGTTGGGAAACCTCACCTGCGTGTCCGTATCCAGCGCAGAAGTGACCAGGCGGAACATCAGCGTGCCGTCGGCATTGGTCAGGCCGAAGTCCCCCGCGATCCGCTTGCGGCCGAAGCTGCCGTACTGGAGTTCGATTTCACGGATGGGGGCGGCGTTGGGGAGTTTGGTGATGCGGTTCACGATCCCCCCCGCATCGCCGCGGCCGAACATGACCGAGGTGGGACCGCGCAGTACATCCACCCGCTCAAGCGCATAGGGGTCGGTGATATAAGCGCCAAAAGCAAGCCCCTGTGCCGCCTGGTTCAAATTATCCCGGAAATTGGCGGTTGTCTGGACGCTGAAGCCGCGCATGCTTAAGTACTCGAAGCCCTGCCCGTTGAACCCGAACTGGTCGGTCGACACACCCGGCACATAGCGCAATGCTTCCGTGAAAAATTGCACGCCGCGCATGTTCATCTCATGGCGGGTCACGACGGAGATGGACTGCGGTATCTCGAGAATCGGCGTGTCGGTCTTCGTCGCGGTCATCGTGCGAGGGGCGATATAGCTGGCGGCGGGTCCAGTATCCTTGATCAGCACCGTCGGCAGCACCGGCTCGCTTTCGGCTTTGGCTGGTGCGGGCTTATCCTCCTTCGCATCAGGCACGCTCGGTGCGACTCCTTTCTTCTCCGGCGTGCCCGGCTTTGGGTCAACCTGCTGGGCGTGGGCATGGACGGAGATCAATGCGCCCGCCAACGCATACTGTAGAACGCGCGAAAATCCGAAGCGTTTCAGCTGCTTCGGTTGTTTCAGCCCTTTGACATTTTTGGTGTAGGCTTTCATAGTTATGGTTACTCGTCGTTAAAAAAATCGGGGTGGAATGGATGTTTCATTGAATCAAAGAAATAAAAAATCAACCGCTGGCAATGGCGCGTATCGGCTTACCCGTTTGTTTGGCGACGGGTTGCTCGATCGCATTCAGCAATGCTCGCCCTATCTCGTCGGTGCGAATGGCGGTGATCGAAAGCAGGGTATCGCTCAAGCCGTGGCTTGATTCGCAGGCGCCTTGAAGGAAGACGGCCGGACGGAAGTCCGGGGTACTCTGCAAACGGTAGAGACGGTCGACCGTGAAGTTGCCCAAATAAGGCGAAAGCGGACTCAGCAGCGATTTGTGATAGTCCCGGCTGTAGCCCGTCGCAAGCACGACAGCGTCATAAGTCGCAATATGCTCCCGGCATTCATTGAGATCCCGCAGAACCAGTTGGATGCCTTCCGGTAAAGCCTGGGCGCTGACGACCTCATGACGGCGCAAAAAGCGGTGGCGCGTCGCGCCGATGACTTTCTGCTGATAAAACACGTTGAATATCTGTTCGATCAGAACGAGATCGGGCGCCGCATAATTGGTGTGCCAGAACTCGTCGAGGAGTGCGGCGCGATCCTGATCGGAGCGGCTGAAACGAAGTCGGTGACATCGGCATTGAAAATTTCGTTGACGAAGGGGCTGTCATCCGACGGCTTGATTGCACGGGCGCGCATGATGAGGTCGACATGCGGGGCGCCAGGGCGGTTGTTCAGATCCATGAACACTTCCGCCGCGCTTTGACCCGCACCCACCACGGCTATTTTTTTTGCATGCTCGTGCCGCGCGATCTCCCGAAGATAGCTGTTCGAGTGAAATATGCGGAAATCATCATTAAGTGGCTGAAAACATTCTGGAATGCTGGGTGCACCGCCGGTACTGACAACAAGGTTGCGGGTGAACCGTTCATGAATGATCCCGTTGCAATCGCGCGAACGGACGCGAAGCAGCGTGACCTCGTCATTACGCTTCTCCGGCAGCACTTCGAGCACTTCTTCGCCGTAGGCGCAGCGATGGTCGAAATGTGACGCGGCCCACGCCAGGTAATCGTTGAACTCGTGGCGGCTGGGAAAAAAGGTTTTCAGATTGATGAAGTCCTGCAACCGCTGCTTCTGATGCAGATAGTTGATGAACGTGAAATGGCTGGACGGATTGCGCATCGTCGCCAGATCCTTCAGGAAGGAAATCTGCATATGCGCGTTGTCCAGCAACATGTTGGCATGCCAGGCGAAGCCTGGTTGTTTCTCGATAAAGAATGCATCCACGTTGCACCCATCCTGCTTTTTTTCTTCCAGGGTGATGGCAAGCGCGATATTGGAGGGGCCGAAGCCGATGCCGATCACGTCGTGGATTTGCATGTCGATAGCCTCAGAACGGGGTTGCGGAAAGTGACGTTGCCGCCGCGTCGCGCGGAACCCATAGCCGTTCTGCAAAAAAGCGTTCCCGCAACAGCATGCCCAGCATGGCGCGTTTGTGAGGGAAATCGAACTCCTTGAGATTCGCATAGCCGCATTTCGTCAGATTGCGAATCATTTTGTAATTATCCGAACGGGGTTCGATGACAATGCGTCGGGTTCTGCAATCGTCGAGAAACAGGTAATGGGAGATGGACGGCAGCCACGCGGTAACGAAGGGCTTGCCACGGAAGTGTGGTTCTCCGATCAGGACGTGCCAGCCGCGGTCGAAATCGTCTGCGTCATAGAATGGGGCAATACGGTCTTCCTTCGCCCAATACACCTCAAAATAGCCAAACGCTTCGTCGTCAAGACAGCCGATGAGACCGATGACGTGCGGATCGGCTGCGATGCCTTCGAGATAGGTGCGGTGTTTGAGGAGATTACCTTTTTCCCGCCACGTCTGCGCTACGATTGGATCGTTCATCCAGCGGCTGAAGCGTTCCAGATCGTATTCGATATTCACGGCCTGGAACGACAGGGTACGGTCGAGCCAGGGAATGTGCCGCTGATAGACGATGCCGGCCGGTTTGGGCGGCCGCAACGGGTGACGGCGACCCTGACTGAAAACATAGAATGAAGGAAACGCATAGGGCTGAGGGGAAGCCAGCCAGATTCTGGGCTGCTGCCAGAAAAGCTCGGTGCAGGCGACGAGCTGATCGTTCTCGCCTCTGAGCAGAACCCCGGACCGGAGTAATTCGTCGGCTTGTCCAACCGGCGCCAGGAGGTTTAGCCGATGTTGATCGGGACAACTGGTAAAGGAGGCTTCGAGCGCCGCCAGCAATTCGGCCGTGTCCGGCATACCGGAGTGCGTATCCGTCCATTCCAGCTTCAATTGGCCCGATTGCCGGGTCAACCTCCACCTGGAGGGGCTTTCCTCTGCATCGGCGGCCTGCAACAGCAGCGTATCGCCGTCATACGTCGCAGCATAGGGGGTTCCATCAGGTCGGGACATCAATGGCGCCGCACGAGCAGATAGCTCCTGGGTTTGCTCATGTATGCCCATCGATGGATTCCCCGAAAGAACTTTGTTAGAGGCGAATATTCCCTTTAGTGTAGAAAGACGAATGAGAAACATTATTATTCAATGATTTTTCTGAAAACACGTGAAATCAGCACGTTTCGCGGAATGAGCCGTCCCGATGGCATGCTCCCCATGGTAAATATTCATGGCGATCATTCGTCACCTTCATATCACCTCAATTACGCCCGCCGTGCTCAGGTATCTCATCAGTCAATCAAAGGGGTTGCTAGCGGCTGCCTCGTTGGCAAGCGTGGTACACGGTGTTTGCAGCGTATTCCTGCTGGCGCAGATCAGTTCCGCGCTTACGGCGGAGGCGCCGGATCGCGGAGAAATGGCGCTTATCTTTGCGGGAACCGCCGTTGCGGCAATGCTCAGCCACATGGTCGCGAATATTCTGTTCGAGCGTCTGGGGCACCGCGCCCATGCTGAATTACGCCGCTTTATTACGAAGCGCGTGATCGCTTCCGACTATCGGCATCTTGAGTTGATCGGCGCCGCACGCGTGCAATCCGCGCTATCCGAGCATTGCACGCATGTTGCCGAATTTTTCGTAAGCTTTCCCCTGATCCTGACCAATGCGGTCATCGTCGCCGGTTGCCTGGTTTATATGGCGCTGCTTTCCTGGCAGGTATTCCTGCTCGCGGTCATTGTGATCGGGTTGGGTTCGCTGGGCTACCATCTTGCGCATTTGCGCGCCATACGGCATCTGGATATTGCAGCGCAAGAGCAGGACAGGTTGTTTGGCTACTTTCGTTCCCTCACCGATGGAGCAAAGGAACTGCGTCTGAATCGTGATAAACGGGCCGCATTTTCTGATGACGTGTTAGGAAAATCGATCGAGATCGTCCGTCATGAGCGAACCTACGGGATGTCGCTGTTCATCGGCTCGGCAAGTTGGGGTAATTTCCTGATCTATGCCTTTATCGGCCTGATGCTGTTCGTACTGGTAGGTGACGTGCCCGACCGGGCATTGATCATGACTGGCTTCGCACTCGTGTTTGTTTACATGGTGGGACCACTCGAGGCGCTCTTGCTGAATATCCCGCGAGCCAACCTGGCGCAGGTGTCCGCCGATCGAATCAGCGAGATTACGCGAACAATGGTTGCTTCGGAAATACAGACGGATGCGCTTGGCCCGCCCAAGTTGCAATCCATTACACTGCAAGGGGTGTTGCACCGTTATTATCACGAACAAAGCGACGAGTTGTTTACCCTGGGCCCGATTCATCTGGAGTTTCGCCCAGGACAGATCACCTTTCTGGTGGGCGGCAACGGCAGCGGCAAGACTACGTTGGCTAAATTGCTGGTCGGGCTCTACCCGCCGGAGGAGGGGCGGATAATCTTCAATGGCAAAGCGGTGGATGAAACGAATCGCGATCACTATAGGCAGTTGTTCTCTACAATTTTTTCCGATTTTCATCTTTTCGACCGCCTGCTCGAAACGGGTGGCGCCGATCTGGATAATGAAGGCAATCGACTCCTGGCCAAACTGCATTTGCAAAACAAGGTCAAAGTGCAGAACGGGGCGTTCACTACCCTCGCGTTATCGCAAGGGCAGCGCAAGCGGCTGGCTTTAGTGGTAGCCTATCTGGAGAATCGGCCGTTTTTCGTATTCGACGAATGGGCCGCAGATCAGGATCCGGTATTCAAGGAAGTATTTTATCGGGAGGTGCTTCCCGAATTACGCGCCATGGGCAAGGCCGTACTGGTAATATCGCACGATGATCGATACTTTCACCTTGCCGATCAACTTGTACGCCTGGAGAGCGGGTGTCTGACTTTCAACAGCCGGGCTCCGCTGAACGATGGCGCGTCGATGAAAGACAGCGCGGCCATCGCCGGCGCTTGAAAGGAAGCATTGCACCTGCGATGTCCGACGTAATGGAACAATTCGAAAAACGGCGCGCCGCCAGGCTATCGATCGGGCGCGGTTTTTTTGTGCTGATGCACCGTTGGGCCGGTCTTTTTCTGGCCGTGTTCCTGTTCATTTCCGGGCTTACCGGCGCCATCATTTCGTGGGACCACGAACTGGACGAGTGGCTCAACCCGAAGTTATTCAAAGCGCAAGGGGAGGGCGCTCCCCAATCCCCCTTAGTGCTTGCCGATCAACTGGAAGCGGCCGACTCCCGATTGCTGGTAACCTCGGTTCCGCTGGCGGTGGAGCCGGGTCATAACCTTGGCCTGGGCGTGGGTTCGCGCCTGGATCCCGGTACGGGTAAGGCTCTTGAGTTGGACTTCAACCAGATTGCGCTCGATCCCGTGACCGGAGAAGTCAGGGGAAAACGGATGTGGGGAGAAATATCGCTCAGCCGTGAAAACTTGCTTCCTTTCCTGTACAAATTGCATTTCAGCATGCACATTCCCGATGGGTTCGGTATCGAGTTTGGCATTCTGTTCATGGGTATCCTTGCCATCGTCTGGGCGCTCGACTGCTTCATCGCATTGTGGATTTCATTTCCCAAGGCGAGCGCATGGCGTAAGTCGTTCACTTTCCGCCGGCGGCAGGGTAATTCCAAGCTCAACTTCGATTTGCATCGTTCCGGTGGGGTATGGGTGTGGGGATTCTTGCTGATCCTTGCGGTTACCGCGGTATCGATGAACCTCAATCAGGAGGTGACGAGGCCGCTGGTATCGCTATTCTCGACGCTGACCCCGAGTCCTTTCACGGGCACACCCAATCCACCTGATCAACCGATTGAACCGTCGGTTGACCGGCGTACGATCCTCCAACTCGCCACCGCGGAGGCTGAAAAGCGTGGTTGGAGCGTACCGCCGGGCGCAATATTTTACGTACCCGAGTTCGGTATTTATGGCGTGACTTTCTTTGAACCGGGGCACGAGCACGGCGATGTGGGGCTCGGCAATCCCTCCCTGTTTTTCGACGGTAAGGATGGATCGCCTGTCGGGGCCACTATACCCGGCACCGGCAGTGCGGGAGATATCTTCATGCAAGCCCAGTTCCCCTTGCATTCCGGCCGCATCCTCGGTCTGCCCGGCCGCATTTTCATTTCCGCAATGGGGCTGGTAGTGGCGATGCTCTCCGTTACGGGAGTGATTATCTGGCAGAAAAAACGCTGGGTGCGAAAGAGGGTGCTTGCAAAGACCAATCAAGAAATGTATAGCGCTTAGCACCTTCGATTCCAACCTCAATTGAAGCATTTGATGACGTCATATCCGGATTTAGGATTATTCTCACGCAGGGTCGCGCAGCGAGTCATGTATTATGCTTACCGGGTTTTCCGACTCTCTATTTTCGATTCCGGCGTCCTGCTCCAGATGCGCCATGATGGCGTAGGTGAGCGCTTTGCAGCCTTCGTCGGCCAGGGCTGAAATAGTAAAGCTTCTTCCCTTCCAGCGCAGGCTGCGGATGAATTTTTTACAAATTTTTTCGCGTTCATTTTCCGGCAGCAGATCGGTTTTATTCAGCACCAGCCAGCGCGGCTTCCGATAGAGAAATTCATCGTATTTCCTGAGCTCTTCGATGATGGCTTTGGCTTCGCGCACCGGATCGACGTTTTCATCCAGCGGCGCCACGTCCACCACATGCAGCAACAGGCGGGTGCGCGTGAGATGCTTGAGAAAGCGGCAGCCCAGTCCGGCGCCTTCCGCCGCGCCCTCTATGAGCCCGGGGATATCCGCCATTACGAAACTGCGGTTCTGATCCACGCGCACCATCCCAAGGTTTGGGTGCATCGTGGTGAAAGGATAGTCCGCCACTTTCGGGCGGGCGGCAGACACCGCGCGGATCAAACTGGATTTGCCGGCATTGGGCATGCCCAAAAGCCCTACGTCCGCCAGAATTCTGAGTTCCAGTTTAAGCTCGAATTCCTGCCCCGGTTCGCCGAAGGTAAACTGGCGGGGTGCGCGATTGGTGCTGGACTTGAAATGCAGATTGCCAAGCCCGCCTGAACCGCCCTTGGCGAGCAGCACTTTTTGCGCATGGCGCTCCAGATCGGCGATGACTTCCCCCGTCGCAGCATGGGTGATGACCGTGCCCACCGGCATGCGCAACACGATGTCTTCCGCTCCCCTGCCGTAACGATCGGAGCCGCGCCCGTTTTCCCCCTTTTTGGCGCGATGTAGGCGGGCAAAGCGATAATCGACCAGGGTATTGACGTTGCGGTCGGCAATGGCGTAAATGCTGCCGCCATGCCCGCCGTCGCCTCCCGAGGGGCCGCCTTTCGGGATGAATTTTTCCCGGCGGAAACTGGCGGCGCCGTCGCCTCCCTTTCCGGCAACAACCTGGATTATTGCTTCGTCTATGTATTTCATAAAATGCCTTTTCTTGTTTCTATTAGGAAGGGCATGCAAAATCAGG
>JAKDLC010000084.1 GCA_030453055.1 Nitrosospira sp. | reverse complement strand
GTGTATTTTATGCCAACTTGTCCCAAGGAGTCTGGCAATGTTTCCTTGTTGAGCTGGGGATTTTTTGGAGAACGCGGCACGGTGCGCACATCCAGGACGTGCGAGACTTCATTCGTTTTCAATAAGCTGACAAATTCATCCAATGGATGCGTCGAATGTCCGATCGTGCAGACGAGAGGTTCGATCATTGATTGCGTTTTTGTCATGACATCCGCCAGTGATTTCCCGTCACTATTCTTCTCGAGGCGCGGCGATACACCCAAACCGCGAAGCATTGAGCGCCACGTCGGCACGCTCCCATGCCTTTTTGAAGCGCGCCTCGATCAGCGCGGCCCGCTCGTCTTTCTTTTGCGCCCGCAACGCCTGCAACAGACCGTAAAGCGCCCACCCGTTATTACGATTTCTCCGCAGTTCCTCCCAGTATACCGTCTCCGCTTCGGCCGGGCGTCCCGATTCCATCAGGATCGCACCCAGCGTCAGCCTTGGCGGAGACTGCCATTCAGACGGCTCCGTGTAAACCAGGGCATCCTCGAGGCGAACCGCCCGTTCGAGGTGCGCGATGGCGGAATCGAACTGCCCGCGGGCGGCTGCGATCTCGCCCGCGAGCACTTCGGGGCCAATGCCCAGCACGGCCCGCGCGGTATTTGCGGACATAAGCTGCCAATCCAGCGATCCATTCTTCATGATCTCGCGCAGCGCCGCCAGTTCCTCCTCGGCTTTCTGCAACTGCCTCGTCGCAACAAACGCCAAGCTGCGTACATAGTGCCAGCCTCCTTTCAAAAACGCGTTCGTGGACGGCGGCGCAGGCTCCTGGAGAATCTCATTCCACTTTCCAAACCTCGCCAGCGCCCAGTAGGGTACTACGCGGAACGTCGCTGCCGCAGGTATCTCCTTCAGAATCGCATCATCTATCGTGCCGGCCACCGTTCGCGCCGACTCGATCGCGAGCCGGCTTTGCCCGTCCGCCGTGGCGGCGAACCAGAGAAAATGAATGTTGTGAGGGTAATACATAATCGGGTACATACCCTGGGCGTGGCGGTGCGAGAGGTATTCCTCGTCAGCCGCGATGGCGAGCTGATTGCTCTTTATCGCATCGGCGTATCGGCCCACGCGCTGATAGATGTGCGACGGCATATGCACCGCATGCCCCGCCGCCGGCATCAGCGTAAGCAGGGTGTCAGCAGCCTTTTCCGCCCGCTCCGGTGTGCTCGTCGGCTCCATGAGATGGATATAGAAGTGCACCGCACCCGGATGTTTCGGATTGCGCCGCAGCACGTCTTCGGTAAGTGCGACGATTTCAGCGGTTCCCTCGAACGGATAACCATCTCTCATCCAGTAACCCCAGGCGTTGAGATCCATCATCGACTCGACATAGAGCATGGCGATGTCCAGATCGTCCGGAAAGCGCTCATGCACTTTCCGCATTGCATCCGCATAAGCCTTGTCGTTCGCCTCACGCTGCTCCGGGTTCCCGGTATAACGCTTTTCCAGCGCGCCGATCATCGCACGCTCGCGCGGTGACGCCTTCGCCGCGAGCGAGGCGGCTTTTTGCACGAGCGCCAAAGCCGGCGCTTCATCTTCCGGATCCATGGGCGCATTGATGTTGGGACCGAGCACCAGCGCCTGACCCCAGTACGCCATCGCAAGGGAGGGGTCGAGCCGTGCCGCTTCGCGGAATGCGCGGCCTGCCTCCGCGTGGTTGAATGCGTATGAAAGGTTCAGCCCCTGATTGATGTATTGCTGCGCCAGTTTATTCTGCGTGCTGACCGGAAATGTGTGTGAGCCAAGGTTCAGCAGCCTGGGCGTGGCCTGATCATCCTCGACCGCCGGTGCGTGATGCCTATGGGTACTATGAGCAGCCCCGGATGCCGTGGATGCGCTCTCGCCAGTATGGGCGAACGTATCGGCAACACCGCTGACCGTCACCGCCAGCCCCAGCATCATGAAACGGAATGTACGCGATTGCATGGATATTCTCCCTGATTCCTGCCTACCCTGAATCCGGCCGGTAGCGCAGTTCCGCCAGCCGCGCCAACCCAAAATGAATAAAGGCCAACGCCGCCAGCACCGGCGCGAACAAGTTCAAAAGCGGTATGAATTGTACCAGACCGGTCAGCAGCCCCAGACCCCACAGCGATGGCCGGTGGGCCGAAAATAACACCTGCATTTCTTTACGGCTGGCGTGTTCCGCCAGCGCATCATAACGAAACAGCCGCTGGTTCAGATACGCCACGGCGACAAACGGGATGACCACACCCGCGCCGATCAACCACAAGGGGAGCGTAATCAGCCATATGGCGATAAAGATCGCTATGGCAACCAGGGCATTGAGCAGACTGCCGGCAATGCCGCCGCCATTTTCGCGCTTAAGTAGCGGATAATCGCGGTTGGCCACCAGATGAACCAGGGCAGGCGCCGCGAACAGTGCGGTAATTACCAGTGCGGTGACAAAAACCAGCGGCACAAAGAAAATCAGATGCGCCACGCCCTGAAGTCCGTACGCAATCCATCTCGGCTCCACGCCTTCAAGCCATGCCTGAATGCCGATCGCCGTGAGGCCGCTTGCGATCCATTCCGAGAAAGTGTCCCAGAAAACCACGCCCAGAACCACCCACAGCAGACTTGCCGCCAGGATTGGCCAGACGACGATCCACAAGACCTGAAACCGGAACAAGTCGCGAAAGGCGCTTGAAAGCGCGTCGAGTACGGGGATCATGCTTTCTCCTTCGCCGGGCTTTTATTCAGAGGCTCCTTGGAGCTCATTGAATTCCGCTCACGCATCCCGGGACCGCTTCGTAGGCGAATGAGTTATACCAAGTGGTTCGTTCCCAGATTTCCCTGCATACCTCGCCGCAGATTTTTCGCTCGAATCCGCACATGCCGCCAAGCGTGAAACGTGCCGTGTAAGCGCCCGCTGCGTCCCCTCCTTTGAGTTCGATAATAATACGCGCGTTTTGTTCAAAGACATTCAGGTGATACGTATTGGTGAGATCCTTATAGAATTTCTCGGGAATGGCGAATTCCCTGCCGTCGATGGAGACCAGGAAAACTTCGGTGATAAACCGTGGAATACCGCCATCCATGCCCCACATACCCGCTCCGGCTTCGCTGCATTCGCCTTTCCTGCCGCCCTTGTCACTCTTGCATGGACCCTCCCGGAATGTGACGACGACCGTCTTGCCGGACGGCAATGTATGGGTTTTCTCGTGCGTGAACGGGATCGCTTCCGTTTGGGCAAGGACGTTCGGGGAAACGAATGGAACGAAGGGAGCGAAGAGCACGAGGGACAATGCGGTAGCGAAACCGGGAAGCAGCGCTTGTTTCACGAGGCTCGACATGATCGGATAATAGGCCGGCCGCCGGACTCTACGCTATTTCGATGAATATCTTTTCGGTCTCGGACGCGGTCTTCAATTTACTGAAAAGCCGTTCAAAAGCCACTTTACTTTGGCCTACGAACCCTTCGTTTTTTGTTTCGCCCACCAATATACATCCCTCCGTATCTGCGGCCGTATTGCCGGGATGTATCCGCACCCCCTCAAAGTTGGGCACATTCAGAAAAAGTGGAAGCAAGCGTCCAAAGCGCTGTGACTGATTAATAACGACCTCATAGCGTCCCGCGGGAATGGCTGTCTTGCCCTTGATCTTGACCGGCCTCACTTTATCTTCCAAGGTGTAGCATTCAAACTGATCGTCCACGTATAGCCTGCCTATCGTACTGCTTTCAGAGAAATCTGTCCTTTCTACCCGCAGTTCCATTTTTCGGATCTCCTTTTTTGTAGAGAACGAAGCTTGATCAAAACATATTTCGCGGGATTTGCGCCGAATAAACAAGACACGCACGCACCGCGAAGGCGCCCGACTGGCACGGCAGGGGAAAACGCGCCCTTATAAAAATCGAGCGGCAAAACTTACACCCGCCGCCAGGTCGTGCCTTCCGGGTCATCTTCCAGAACAATGCCGGCGTCCAGCAATTCCTTGCGGATGCAGTCGGCATCGCTATAATTTTTGTTCGTGCGGGCAATCAGGCGCCGTTGAATCATTTGCTCGATGCGTTCCGGCGTAAATGCGGAAGCTTCCGTAGTCGCGGCATCCTGGAAATACCGCTGTGTATCCTGTTGCAGCAGGCCCAGCACGCCAGCCAGCGCTTTCATCAACGCCATATCCGCGCGCGAGCCGGTTTTGTTGACCTCGTTGGCGAGATCAAACAGCACCGCTATCGCATCGGGGGTATTGAAGTCGTCATTCATCGCGTCCCTGAAACGCCGTGCGTGAGGCGCGCTCCAGTCTATCGGCGCGGCAGCCTCGCCTGCGTCACTTCCTTTCAGCGCGGTATAAAGCCGGTCGAGCGCGCGTTTGGCGTCTTCCAGATGCTGGTCGGAATAGTGCAGGGGGCTGCGGTAGTGCGCGCGCAGGATGAAAAAGCGCACCACTTCCGGCTGGTAGCGGGTAAGTATCTCGCGCACGGTGAAAAAATTGCCGAGCGACTTGGACATCTTCTCATCGTTGACACGCACGAAACCATTATGCATCCAGTAGTTGACGAAGGGATGATCATGCGCGCCTTCGCTTTGCGCTATCTCGTTTTCATGATGCGGAAACTGCAAGTCCTGTCCGCCCCCGTGGATGTCGAAATGCTCGCCCAGATAATACTCGCTCATCGCCGAGCATTCGATGTGCCAGCCGGGACGTCCCGCGCCCCAGGGCGAGTCCCATTGCGGTTCGCCGGGTTTCGCGGCTTTCCATAACACGAAATCCAGCGGGTCCTTTTTGTGGGGATCGATGATCACGCGTTCCCCCGCGCGCAGATCGTCGAGCGATTTTCCGGATAGCTTTCCATAATCGGGAAATCTGTGCACCGCATAATACACATCGCCGTTGGCGGCGGCGTAGGCGAGGTTTTTATCTACCAGGGTGCGGATCATGGCGACCATCTTTTCCACATGTCGCGTGGCTCGAGGTTCGCAGGAAGGCGGGACCACGCCGAGCGCGGCAGCATCTTCCTCCATCGCCCGGATAAAGCGAGTGGTCAGTATTTCGACGGGTTCATCGTTTTCCTGCGCACGCTTGATGATTTTGTCGTCGACATCGGTGATATTACGCACATACGTCACATCGAGACCGCTCGCCCGCAGCCAGCGTACCACCATGTCGAATACCACCATCATGCGTGCGTGGCCGAGATGGCAATAATCGTACACGGTCATGCCACAAACATATATTCTCACCTTGCCGGGTATCAGGGGGACGAAATCCTGCTTATGCCGGACGAGCGAATTATGTATCTTGAGCATCTGACGAGATTGTGGAATAGGCGGGCTTCTTGGTAGAATCAGCAGTTTTCTTGCAGAAGCCAGGATATTTTCGGCCAGCTCAACAAAAACCGGAGCAGTATAGCACAATGAAATCACTAAATTTTCGCCGGGCAAATCCGTTAATAGTCATCTGTACCGCCGCTTTGCTGCTGGCGAGCTTTGCCGCATTCGCCGATGAAAACGAGGAAGTCGCCAAACTCTATCAGCAAGGCAATCTGGCCAAAGCGCTGGAGCGAGCAGACGTTTACCTTGCCACCCATCCCAAGGACGCACACATGCGCTTCCAGAAGGGGCTGATCCTTACCGAGCAAAACAGGATCGCCGATGCCGCCAGGATATTTTCTTCGCTGTCGGAAGACTATCCGGACCTACCCGAACCCTACAACAATCTAGCGGTTCTCTATGCGAGCCAGGGCCAATATGACAAGGCCAGGAGTGCGCTCGAATCGGCGATACGCACACATCCCAGCTATTCCACGGCACACGAGAACCTGGGTGACATTTACGCCAAGATGGCGAGCCAGGCATATGGCAAGGCTTTAGAATTAGACAAGGGTAACGCGGTGGCGCAGACCAAGCTTGCGATGATCAAGAACTTATTCACGGGCCGATCCAAGGGAATTCAGACCGCATCCGCCCCATCGTCCAGCGATTTACCGGCGCAGACCCCGAAAAAAGCAGCCGAGAAAGCTCCGGATAAAGCCCCGGAACACGCTTCGGAGAAAACTCCGGCAAAAAGCGCCGAGAAACCTGTGCCGGATAAAAATCCCTTCGCGGCAAAGCCGAAGCCGGAAGAATCCGCAGTGTCGGGCGATTCCGATAAAGTCATAAAGACCGTAAATGCCTGGGCAAAGGCATGGTCGGATAAGAATGCCGCCGCATATCTTGCATTTTATGCAAATGATTTCCATACACCTCGCGGCATGCCACGTGCAGCATGGGAGAACAGTCGCCGCGAGCGCCTCGTCAAGCCAAAATCCATACACGTGGAAATCTCCCACCCTAAAGTCAGCTTCAGCGATGCAACGCACGCCAAGGTAAGTTTCAAGCAATCGTATCATTCCGATGCGATCAAGAGCACAGCTCCCAAAACCCTGGAGATGGTCAAGGCAGGAGAAAAATGGTTGATACAGCAGGAACAGGTGGGACGATGAAGTCGTCCGTTAATCCGCCCCCTCTAACGCGAAGTCAATTCATTACAACCACCATTACGCCAACCGCAATGGCAGCGCTCCTCGCCGCCGGCGGCGCCCTGGCCGCTGAAAATCCGATTTTGCCGGCGCTATCCGTGACAGGGCCGGAAACGATGCTTGTCAGAACCTTGCACGAAATTGCCGACAGCCGCATGGATTCCGCTTTAAGCGGAATCGAACAGTTGCTCAAGATCAATCCCAATTTCCGGCTTGCGCAACTGATCAAGGGCGACCTGCTGCTGGCTCGCACTCGCCCGCTAAGCAACATGGGTGATACCGCGGGATTCCCGCAAGAGCATGTCGCCGATCTGCGCGAGGAGGCGCGCGCAAGAATGCGGCGCCACCGGGAATCGATTCCGCATGATATGGTGCCAAAATATCTGCTGCGGATGCCGCTGGAGCAAAAATATGCAATCATCGCCGATACCCGCCAATCGCGGCTTTATATGTACCGGAATGTCAACGGCGAAGCCCGCTATTTTGCCGATTATTACATCAGCAGCGGCAAGAACGGATCGCAAAAACTGAAGGAAGGCGACAAGAAAACCCCTGTCGGGGTGTATTTCGTCACGGCCAACCTGCCGCGTGAAAAACTCACTGATTTTTACGGCAGCGGCGCGTTCCCTATCGATTATCCCAACGAATGGGACAAGCGTCATGGACGCAATGGTTTTGGCATCTGGCTGCATGGTACGCCCTCGAACACCTACAGCCGGCCGCCCCGCGCCAGCGACGGCTGCGTCGTTCTGGCCAATCAGGATCTGGATGCCGTGGGTACGACACTGCAAGTCGGCATAACACCCGTCATCATCAGCGACGAAATGGAATGGGTAAAACCCGGCGACGCAACCCTCCTGCGCCATAAACTGGCGCAGCATCTGGAAAGCTGGCGGCATGATTGGGAGAGCGGGAACGTCGATGCCTATATCAGGCACTACGGACGCGATTTCTCCAGTGGCAATCAGAACCTGGCCGAATGGGAAAAACACAAACGACGGGTGAAAGCCGGCAAAAACTGGATCAAGGTGGACATCAGCAATATCGGCATGTTTCTCTACCCTGGCCGAGACGATCTGGTCGTGATCAATTTCGACCAGGAGTATTCCAGCAACAACCTTTCCAACAAAATGAAAAAACGCCAATACTGGATGAAGGAGAACAAAAAAGGCCCATGGAAAATCATCTATGAAAGCGCGGCGTGAGCGCTGGTTTTTCCTTTCCCTTTACAGGATACCCCATGCATATCATCAAGCTCCTCATCGTTCTCTCATTTCTTTTCAGCGCCGCCACTCAGGCGGCCAATCATGCGGCCAATCCGAAGGTTGACATAACGACCAATTTCGGTCATATAGTGCTGGAACTCTATCCGGATAAGGCGCCGAAGACCGTGCAAAATTTTTTGAGCTACGTGAAGGACGG
>JAKDLC010000083.1 GCA_030453055.1 Nitrosospira sp. | reverse complement strand
AGCAGCGAGCCACACTAAATCGCGGCTGCTCGCTCAGGGACTTTTGCAAGAAGCTCATTAGAGTCGGTTTCCAAAAGGGTTCGAATGACGCCCTGCGCGTTTGGATGAATTGTCCATAGATACGCAAGTAATTGGCCGCGAAGTGCGGCACGGTCTTCCCCAAAATGAGCGCGGCGATGATCGTTCGGGCAAATCGCGACTACATTCCACTCCTCATCCGGACCGTTTTTAGACAAAGGAATTACGTGATGCGTCTCCAGGAAGATGCGGCCGTTGTCCATCTTAAAGCCGGGGGCACTGCAGCATTCACATACTCCTGCCGCCCGTTCCAGAACCGCTCGACGGACTTCTGAAGACCGCTCAAATATAAATCCCGTAGATTCATGTTTCGTGACAGACGTCGGAAGTGAAAATTGATCGACGAAAACTGGCTGCGTCGGTGGAATATTCTCTCCGTTCAATATCCTGTCTGGAGGATTTTTTCTCACCAGGCGGCAAGAACCGTCGTCATCCGAATAGGAATGCACGTACCAGACCTCGGAATCCAGTGTTCGATAACTGACCTTTGACGTGTCCCAGCGAAGATCAGGCTCCGAGTGTGGCTTGCCCTCCAGTATTACTACTCGAACCGGTTCGGATTTCCGATAGGCACGCTGCAGCAATGAATCGAAATTTCGGGCACGCTTTGCCTGGATTCGCGCGCGAGAACGAGCATCGGAGCGAGCAGAGCGGTCGATCGCGACGCGATCGAGCTCCAAAGCATATTGACGCATGTTGCGGTCATATAAAATCAAACCCTGCGAAATTACGAGCGAGCCGTGCCAAATGCATAACGCTGTTGGCTGGTCGCCTCCCCCGAATGCCCATTCATAGCAGTACGTCTGATTGGTGCGGGGGTTATCAATTACTGAACCATCTTTCCTTACACCCCAAGGAGTGACATCTATTCCTGCTTCCGCTACCAGATCCATGATCTTTTCGTTGCGACGCGGGCGAAGCGACTCCCGCACGGATTCAGGCACGTCAACGCCCCTCTCCTTCATCATTGCACCTTGAATACTTTCATTACTTCATCCCCCAAATGGTTAATCACCTTCACCGCAATCCGTCCCGATTTCGGTTTGTCGAACGGACGTGAAGTATCACTATTCAATGTCGCCCACGCATCTGGATCAATCTCGGCTTTTAATGTTGTCTTGAGCGCACTGTAGGGATCATTCGCGCCGAGAAAGTAGGCATGCCGAACGAAGAAACTTTCTTCATTGTAGTCGGTGTCGATGAACCAGCAGGCGATCTCATCGGGACCGTTGCTGATGACTTCGCCGGTCTGGGGTTTGAAGACGTCTACTCCCTTCACTTTCACTCTCGGCCTCATGCCATCGAGAACCCGATAGGTTTCTTTGCCATCAACCAGGATTCTCAGACTCTTTCCATCCGAATCCAGCAAATCGATATCCGGCTCGCCGAAGATGACGAACAGGTTGCCTTTGCCGGTATTTTTGAGGTCCTCGGCCATGTGCAGGTCGGCATTCATGCGCGCCTTGAGCACGGGGATGCGGCCCAGTTTAGTGAACTCGGTGGCGTGCGCCTCGTAGTTGAACGCACAGGCGATCAGCACATCGAATCCCCCATCTCCCGCCTCGCGGGCGGCGGCGACAAGGTCGGCGCGCTGCACGGTGCCGAATTCGGGGCCAATGAAGATGGCGGCGCGCTTCTCGCTGCCGGATTCCGCATCGCCTTCCAGGTAACGCCCTTCCGCGCAGACCAGATAGCCGGGCCAGGGTGCGAGTGCGGTGAAAGTAATTTTGTCTTCCTTGTGCGCTTGCTGCACGCCCGCGGTTTTGAGATTTTCCAGGATCATCTGAGGAAAGGACTGCTTAGCGCCGTATTCGGCGCTGTCCTGCTTCATGGTATCGATCAACTCGTCGTTCTCATCCACCCCCACCATACGGTGGGGGCTGAGGCTCTCCACGGTGAACGGGCCCGCCACGCGGACTTTCTTGTTGTCCGGGTAAGGCTTGTCGTAGAGGGTTTCGAACTCGGCTTTGGCGGCGATGGATGCGTCTATTTCCTTCTGGCTGGCGATGCGCGCTTTCCACCAGTCGGCGTGCAGACTTAATGCCGGCTCTGGCCAAGCCTTGTCCGCCACGCGGGGAATTTCCCACTCTTCCCATGCTAACAATTCGCCATTCCCGCGTACGCGGGAATTCAGGTTTATTGATTCTGGATGCTCGCCTTCGCGGGCATGACGGGTAGAAGTGCGCCCCAGTGCTTCATTCAATTTTGCTCTCAGCGGCTCAAGTTTCGTCTGCCATTTTTCCCAGATGACATCGATCTCCGCATTGTTGGCGATAGACTTGAGCGTAATATGTGGTACTCGCTCATAAACGAAGCCGTGGCGGATATTTCCACGCACCGGCTGCGAACTCGGTGCGGTGCAGGTGATTTCGGATTCCTTAACTTGGCCCTCACGAGAATCGGCGAGCAGGTAAAACGGATAACGCGCGCCCATGATGCGGATACGGGCCAGCGCGAGCGCCACGCGCGAGGTATCAATCGTGACCCAGCGACGGCCCCATTGCTCGGCGACGCTGGCCGTGGTGCCGGAACCGCAAGTTGGGTCGAGCACGAGGTCACCGGGGTCGGTGGCCATAAGGAGACAACGCTCAATAATCCTCGTGTGCGTCTGGACAACGTAGTTTTTGTCCAACTCCCCAGTTGTATCCATCCAAGCATTAGCAAGCTTGGTAACTGGAAAGTCATCGTGGAAGATCACATAACGGATTGTTCGTCCGCTGTCCGTGATCCGTCCTGCTTTACCCAGAATGCGCATGCCCTTCTGCGTGGTTTTCCAACTCTTGCCAGAACTCGTCTCGTGGATCTTCCGGTTATATTCGAATGAGTACGTGCAGGAAGGCGTGTAGCCGCTGGACGCGAGATCCATGTCTGAAAACGGGCGGCCTCCCTCAGGCAAAATTGCCAAGTCTTTTTTTTCCGCTGAAGTTAATGTCCGTCTCGATCCATCGGGCAACTCGACATTCGAGTATCGTGATTTTTCGCCAGTTTCTCGTTGCATAAACAAGTCACGATACTTGAATAATGGCCTACTTTTTGCAAACCAGAGAATATGATCGGTTACGCTCGGAAGCCCTATCGACGTAAGCGGAACCGATGTCCTATAATTTATATGTGAGCAAAAATTTTCATCCCCAAACACTTCATCCAGCAATGCTCGAACGCGATGGACATTCTCATCGCCAATCTGCACGAAAATAGAGCCGGAATCGCTAAGCAGATCGCGAGCGACGGTGAGACGATCACGGAGATACGTAAGGTAACTGTGGACGCCGTAGCGCCAGGTGTCGCGGAAGGCTTTGACCTGCTCCGGCTCACGGGTGATGTGGTCGACCCTACCGTCCGTAACTTTGTTACTGGTAGTAGACCACTGAAAATTGCTGTTGAATTTGATGCCGTAGGGCGGATCGAAGTAGATACACTGCACCTTGCCGCGCAGGCCTTCACGCTCCGCCAGGCTGGCCATCGCCTGGAGGGAGTCGCCGAGGATCATGCGGTTGCTCCAGTTCTGGTCGTGCTGATAGAACTCGGTTTTGTCCGCGTCCTTGGGGATGCCGTTGAAATCGGCGAAAAGGTCGGGCGTGATCTGCCCCGTTTCATGCCTGCGCTCCCGGGTCTCGCGCAGTAGGTCGTTGATGAGCGCCTTGGGGTGCACCTTTTCCTGGATATAGAGCGGCGGGGCTTGCACCACCAAGTCGCTCCAGTCCTGCTCGTCCTTCCCGCGCCAGACAAGCTGCGGGTCGAGATCACGATTCAGCCGCTGCCGGAATTTATCCGAGACTTTCCCAAGGTCGTGCAGCACGCCAACCTGGTACAGCAGCTCAGTGTATTTGCGCGAATAGCGCACCTGCGTAGGGTTTTTGGTCTGTTCATCCAGCACCGACTGGTATTCAGCAGTGGGGATATTTTTGCGCATCGCTTCTACATACTTCAAAGCTTCTACGGTTTTGCTGGGGGGATTCCTGGTCATGATGAATTTTTTCGTTATGAGTCCAACGGGTCTGGGTTTTTCAAGGATTTTTTCTCTTCCGTGGCGATGCGGCGTTCGACCTTTTTCACATCTTCTGCTGCAGGGAGATTCTCCGGGCGAATGCCACGCTCAAGCAATGTTTTACGCACGGCCGCGTTGTTGGTAATGTGCTCACTGGAGATATCTCCTTCAGTTTTCAATTGCTGCTGCCGGGCATTGAATATGGTGATCTCGGTGGCGAAATCCTTGGCCTTGAGGATGATGGTCGGCGCGAAATCCGCCAGCGGGCGATTATCCGGAACCTTCCACTGTGATTTCATGGCTTGGGTGGTTTTGCCGAACATGGCCTGATCGCCTTTGCTGCGGATGAGGCCAAAATTCTGGTTGCCGCCGGTCTGCTCGTAGATGACATCTGAAAGCTCTTTTTCCGTGACCGTAAGTTTCCTGCGAGCGGATACGCGCTCGGCTTCAAATAGCCGCTGCTCGATTAGCTCGGCCTTGCGGGTCTGGATGGCGAAATAGGTCTGGGCAAAGGCGATTTCCTGTTTCCTGGGGTCGCCGTTCTGGGCGATGAGGTAGCAGGCGTAGCGGGTGAGCATGATGTCATCCACCTCCCGCTGGCTTCCCGAACCGAGATCGACCATTTTGTTGACGTCAACAAAATGGTCGGAAATGGCGTGATTCGACATTTCACAAGCGGTTTTCGCTTTGGAAATAGCCACCGTGAAGTTTCGCCATTCTGTATAGCCAAGAAGATGCTGCAAATCCCGCGCAAGCCAGAACTCCACGCCGTTCTCGGTCTGCTGGGCGTGCGCTTCAAAAGTGCCGGTGAGAGTGTGGATGAGGTCTGTTTTCATGGCTGTCGTGATTATGTCGCGTTGGCGGGTTCGGTAACAAGCAGCATTGAGTGAATCATCTTGTCGAACTCGCTTTCGACCTTAGCCTTGAAATCAGCCTCGATCCGGTAAACCTCGGTGAACTCGGCGAATGCCCAACGGCCGCAGGTGCCAAGATGGTTCACGCCGGGCACCCAATAGGTGTCCATGGTGGATTTCTTCTCCTTCGCATCCTCGCGCCGGTAGCCCTTGATCTCGACTACGAGATACAGCGGGTTATCCGGGCCGCGACCGTCATCCACCAGCACGATGAAGTCAGGTAGATATTTCCGTGTCTCGGAGCCGTAGCGATAAGGCACTTCCAGACCGAGGTTGTGGTTCTTCACGTAGGCGAGGACCTTGGGATGCGACTCCGCCACGCGGCAGAATTCCGCCTCCCAGTCGCTGTCGAGAATGACCCAGTTGATGTGGCAGGATTTGGAACTCGTTTCCCAGCGGTCAGCCTTTGACGTGTTGAAGCGGACGTGCCCGGTCGAACCGGTGGGATTGTAAGGATCGAGCAACGCCTTGATGGGTTGGTTCCCGAGAAATTGCCGGGTGATGGCTGCGGTGATCCTGTTGCAGGCCATGTCAGCCAGCTCCTGATACATGAGTTGCGCGGGGTAGGTCTCCCCTTTGCACACGAGACAGGTATCGAGCCATTGCTTGGTAATGCGCTTGAGTTGGCCGAAAAGGTGGAGTTTTGGCGCCTCGCCAGGGTCTCGCCACTTCGTGTAGAGCAGCCGGTGGGTGAGGTGAAAAACGAGCGTGGAAGGCCGAATATCGCCCAGATGCTGAAGGTTCATGTCCGCGGATTCACCAATGATGCCGGAGTTGCGCGTGATGGACGGTCCGACGAGGCCGGGGCTGAGTTCCAGTACCGAATCCTCGTTGAAATCGGCGGTCAGCCTTTCCTCCGGCAACTCCACGCGATAGCCTTCGACCCGTGGGAAGTGGATTTCGAGGGCATCACGCTCGGGGCGCATGGCCTTGACCTGAATCGTTTCTCGCGGTGGCTGTGGCGGAGCGATGACGGGTTTCGCCGTGAAGTCGAAGGGAATGCCAAAAACATCGGCATATTCGACATTGAACAGCCCTTTGTCAGGCCCTTCTTCATTGAGCTCGTAGGATTGGCGACGCAACGCGCGGCCAATGACCTGCTCGCACAGGAGCTGGGTGCCGAAGGCACGAATACCGAGCACGTGGGTGACGGTATTGGCGTCCCACCCCTCGGTGAGCATCGAAACCGAGACGACGCAGCGGATGCCGCCACCAAGCTGGCCAGATTTGCCAACCGTATTCATGACCTCGCGAAGCAATTCCTGGTCCGTGATCTTGTCGCCGGCGCGGGCATCGCCGCTGCGCTCCACGATCTCGCGGCGAAAGCGCTCGATCTCGTCGGCGGCCATGCCGCGGAAGTTGTCGTCGAGCGCATCGCCTGCTTCGAGTTGCTCGCTATCGATCAGGAGCGTGTTGGGACGCGGGAGCAGATTCCCGGTGGTGTCGTCGAAATTGCGAAACAATGCCAGGCGTCCGTACTCCAGCGCGGAGGTTCCATCCTCATTCTTGCGATGGAAGCCGGAGATGAAGTCATAAACCAGCTTCGAGATGGCGGTGTTCTGGCAGACGATGATGAAACATGGGGGAACCTTGATGCCCTTTTCCTCCCAGAGCCTGAAAGTCTTCTCATAGTGACCGTACAAGGCTTGCATTGCCGTCTGCAAGCGGGTGGGAAGTCTGAGCGGGTCGAGTTCCTCGCCTTGCCCACGCCCTTTCTTTGGCATGTCCTTGCGGATATTTTCCCAAAGGTCTCTGAACATTGGCATTTCTTCGCCGGGAATGTTTTCCGCCACAGGAACGCGCGGCAATTTGACGATGCCGCATTCGATGGCATCCATGAGCGAGAAGTCGCTCATCGTCCACGGAAACAGCGTTCCCTCAGCATAGCCGGAGCCGCGAAGGAAAAACGGCGTCGCCGACAGGTCAATAACTCGCTTCAGGCCGATCTTGCGGTTTACTGCTTCGAGGCCGGAAATCCAGAGTCGTGCCGCTTCGTTGTTCTTCTCGGCCTCCTTCTTCTCGTCGCCTTTCAGGTCTTCGTCATCTGCGTCTTTCGGTTTCTCCCGATAGCAGTGGTGCGCCTCGTCGTTGATCACGAGAATGTTCTTCATGCCCATCAAGTCGGGCATCACGCGCTGGAGCATCTGGCCTTCCGTTTCGAGCGTCTGGGGTTCTTCTCCCGTACGGCCCTGAAGAAGCTGGCGTCCGCCCTTGGAAATCTCGATATGCTCACGCAGCTTGAAGGTATGGTAGTTGATGATGACAATCTTGGCCCGATTCACGTCGTCAAGCATGTCGCCTGGCACCAGCTCGCGGTCTTTGTAGTAGCTGTCAGGATCGTTAGGCTGGAGAACACGCAATCGGTCTTTGATCGTCAAACCGGGAGCGCAGACCAGAAAGCCGCGCGTAAAGTGCTTGCTCGCCGGGCGTCTTACTGCATTGATGGTCTGCCAAGCGATAAGCATCGCCATAACCGTTGTCTTGCCGGCGCCGGTAGCCAGCTTGAGCGCAAACCGCATCAACTCCGGGTTGGCATCCCAGTTCGCGGACGCAAGATGATCGAGCATGCGCTTCCCATTCTTTGATTGAGGCGCCACTTCGGTCAGCCAGATCGCGGTTTCCACCGCCTCGACCTGGCAGAAGAAAGGGCGAATACCACTGAACTTGTGGTGGCGCCAATGCTGAAGAAGACGAGCTGTCTCCGGTGTAACCTGCCATTGGTTGGGATTTGGCAATTTACGCCAGGTATCCACGTAGCGACGCACTTCATTGATGATCGGAGTGGGGTCGTATTGCTGCACCTTCGTTGAAAGTCCCTTGCCTTCATCGAAAATGAGCACCCCCTGTGCGGCGGCAAGCTTCCGCTTCTTCGGTTTCGGAATCGGCGTAATGAACTCGGCGCGGCGGCGAGTTTCGAGAACCTTTTGAGTGGGCTGGCCATGCTCATCCAACTCCCAGTGCCGCGCGGGATAGGTATAGGGTGA
>JAKDLC010000439.1 GCA_030453055.1 Nitrosospira sp. | reverse complement strand
TTATGTATTACATGAAGCCGCCTTGGGATCGGTGCCGCGCTCGATCGAAGACCCCATCCGCACTAATGAAAACAACATTTCGGGTTTCCTGAATATACTGGTGGCGTCGCGTGATGCGCGTGTTCGGCGCTTCATCTATGCAGCGTCCAGTTCCACCTACGGCGATCATTCCGGCTTGCCCAAGGTGGAATCGGTGATTGGCCGGCCTCTCTCGCCCTATGCCGTCACCAAGTACGTTAACGAATTGTATGCCGATGTATTTGCTCGTTGTTATGGTGTCGAATCTGTAGGGTTACGCTATTTTAACGTCTTTGGCCCCCGCCAGGACCCGAATGGCGCTTATGCGGCGGTGATTCCCCAATGGATCGCCGCACTCATCAGAGACGAGCCCCTGCACATTAACGGTGATGGTGAAACCAGCCGGGATTTCTGCTTTATCGAGAACGTCGTTCAAGCCAATCTTCTTGCGGCTCTGACTGAAAGTACGGAAGCGGTCAATCAAGTTTACAATGTGGCGATTAATGAACGCACGAGCCTCAATCGACTCTATGAAATGATGCGCTCGCTGCTTCTGGAGAAATTTCCCCGATTGCAGAACCATAAGCCGGAATACGTGGATTTTCGCGAGGGGGATGTGCGGCATTCTCAGGCCGATATTTCCAAGGCTGGTAAAATGTTGGGCTTTGCGCCGACCCATCGAATTGATGAGGGGCTCAGGCAGGCGATGGATTGGTATATCGCCCACCTTGCTCCCGATCCTGAAAAACGGAAGGTCGGTGAATCAAACTAAGCCGTTCTTTTTCTATAAGTATTCGACAAGAGTCGAGGCGGCAATTCCTTAGAAGTTGTTCACGTCTAATCTTCCCATTTTCCCGCTTCCTTCAGTTTGTTTTTGAGACCAGGCAGGGGGAACCCCAGTTCATAGGCTTTCTTTGCGTAAGTTCTTGCTTGTTCGTAATCCTTTTTTTGCACGTAGAGCAAGCCGAGATTGTAGTTGATGGTCGGGTTTTCCGGCTGGAGGTTGACAGCTATCTGAAGTTGCTCAGCGGCTTCATTGGTTCTCCCGGCTTTGAGTAAATAATTGCCATATACCATACGCACCATGCCATCACTTGGCCTGAACCGGATGGCTCGATCAAAAAAACATTCAACGGAGTATTTTGCGTCCTGGGGCTTCAAGGTCTTATCTCTCAACGAAAGGTTGCCGAATGCAGCCAGCGCGCGGTAATGATTGGGGTAGATCATAAGCGTATAGGTCAAATCCGCCCCAAGGGTTCCGGTATTTCCGTGCCGCAGGTTTTCCACGTTGGAGGTAAAATGGTGTTGTTCAACAGTTCCCAGAAATCTTCTATTCTCCTCATCCGTATTCGTATAGTCACGGACTTGCAGTAATTCTCCACAGTGAGGAGCCGCTCCAAGATTTGTGGAAATTAAAATTGCTGATAGGACGATGCTGGATATGAGTTTCAATCAGTACTCTCCTGCTGGTTCGAAGTCGGGGGGCTGCTCGATGTCTTTTACCACGAGTAAATCCAATCCGTCGTCCCGGCCGCTACCTGATCACGCCATTCCCGCCTGGAAAAAGTGTGATTGGCCTCCGGTAAATTGAGATGCGTCACGCGCGGAGACGCCAGCAGTTTTTGCCATCCACGTGAGGATTTG
>JAKDLC010000082.1 GCA_030453055.1 Nitrosospira sp. | reverse complement strand
ACAGGGTGCGGGAAAAGTAAAGGCATCACCCAGGAAGCGATGCAGTTTTTCGATGGCCTGAATCAGCAAATAATTGGTTGGCATCCATACCGGTCCGCGCCAGTTGGAATTGCCGCCGAACAGCGGCGAGCGGGATTCACCCGGTACATACCGGATGAAGCCGCTGCCGACGCCGGGGATATGCTCCTGATTTTTGTACGTGGCATGGCGCTTGGAGACGCTGCGCACCCCGTGCGGGGATAAGAACTCCTCTTCGTCGAAAATACGCGGCAGCATTTTTACCAGCATGGAGGCGTTCACCAGCGACAACAAATGTTCGCCGCGCTCGTTGGTATGCACCGGGCAGGCGCATATCGAGCTCCCGTCGAACATGCCGCCCCGGTGTTCCTGCAGCAGGGCGTTAAAGCGTTTGCAGTTTGCGAGCAATCGCGCATCGATCACCTCGCAGGCAAACAGGGGAATGATGCCAACCCAGGAAAAAACATCGATACGATTTACCGTGCCATCCGGATTGACCATGAGATCCTTGAAGAAGCCATCTTTTTTGTCCCAGAGCGATGCGCCCGCGCCGGTGTGACCGGCAATGGCATTGCCAATCGCCAGAAACCGGTCATAGCACTGGATGGCGATGTCTTCATAGGCGGGGTCTTCCACGGCGATTTCGAGTGCGATTACGGTAAGTTCCAGGGAAAACATCGCCATCCAGCCGGTGGCGTCGGCCTGTTTCAGCGAGTAACCGGGCGGCAACGGCTTGGAGCGGTCGTACACCGAGATATTGTCCAGCCCGAGAAACCCGCCTTCGAACACATTCATGCCGGTGGCGTCCTTGACGTTGATCCACCAGGTATGATTCAGCAACAGCTTGTGCAGTACGCGTTTGAGAAAGGCGGTGTCGCCCTTGCCGCGCTGCACGCGCTCCGCGCGGAACACCTTGAGCGCGCCCATGGCCTGTACGGGCGGATTCACGTCGCCAAAGGCCCACTCGTAGGCGGGAATCTGGCCGCTGGGGTGCAGATAGTTCTCGTGCAGCAGCAGCTCGAGTTGTTCCTTGGCGAAATCCACGTCGATGAGCGCCAGCACCGCGCAATGGAAAGACAGGTCCCAGGCGGCGAACCAGGGGTATTCCCAGGCGTCCGGCATTGAAATCACGTGGCTTGCCTTCAGATGGCGCCAGCTGTGGTTGCGGCCATGTTTTCTTGATCGCGGCGGGCGTACCCGGTCGCCCTTCAGCCAGGCCAGCACATCATAATGGTAGAATTGCTTGTTCCATACCATGCCCGCCAAGGCCTGGCGCAGAATACGCTGATCCTGCGCAGTGGCTTCCGGCAGCAGTCCCTTGAAGAAGGCATCGGCTTCCGAGCGGCGCCGGTCAAAAACCCGTTCATGATGAATGAATGGCTGGGGCAAGGGTAGGGATGACAACACCAATTCGATTGCGCCGCTTTGTCCCGGCGCAACGGTGAGTTCGTGAACGGCGCCGAATTTGGTGCCCCGCTGCTCCGGATTCACCGCCGCGTGATCGCCGTCGACCAGGTAGCGATGAAATGCATCCTTGACATACGGTCCGGTGTTGGGCACGCCCCACAACCGCGAGTCGTTGCTCTCATTTTCGGTATAGAGGAGGCCGGCCTGCCGCTGCCCGTAGAGATGGCAGGTTCCGAGCGACGGGTGTTTCGCCGCGACCGCCCAGGCAGCGCCGCCGGGCGCGCGGTCGGCATGCAGAAGCGGTTTATCGTCGCACTTGTCCGACCACGACCAGTCGTTGCGAAACCAGAGCTGCGGCAATAGCCATACGGTGGCTTCATCCTGCCCCCGATTGCTGGCGACGATACGGATATGCAATTCACCGGGCGATGCCTTGGCGTAGAACACCTCCACGTCCCAGTAGTTTCCATTGGCGAAGGCGCCGCTATCGATCAGGCCAAACGGCGGCTCCTGACGTGAGCGGCGCTTGTTTTCCTCGACTAATCGCGTATAAGGAAACGCGGACCGGGGATATTTGTAGAGATAATGGAGCCAGGCATGCGAAGGCGTGGCGTCAAGGTAGAAATAGCACTCTTTCACATCCTCGCCGCGATTACCCTGATGGCCGGTGACGCCGAAAGCACGCTCTTTGAGAATGGCGTCCTTGCCGTTCCATAGGGCCAGCCCGAAACAGAGCCGCTGGGCTTCATCCGAAATACCGGCCAGGCCGTCCTCGTTCCAGCGATAGGCGCGGGAACGGGATTGATCGTGATCGAAGTATTCCCAGGCGCTGCCGCCCGGACTGTAATCCTCGCGCACGGTTCCCCAGGCACGCTCGGACAAATAAGGTCCCCACAAACGCCAGTCCTCTGTACCAAGCCGCTGGTTTTCCAGCCGCTGCCGCTCCGCATCCGGTTGGGTGGACATACCGCTACTCCTCTTTTTCCTTTGCCTTGGCCTTGGCCCCATGGATCATGTGCCGTGCGCTTCCAACTTGATCCAGGCTTCCAGCAAACAGGCTACGCCTAACGGTCGAAATGAACGGAATCCGGCAATTCCGTTTGCCGGCCGTTGTCAAAAGCGCCCGGCATGGGCGATCGTCCTCAGTTTGCTTTCAACTCGATTGTCAGGTGCGGCGCAATCACCTGTAGCAGTTGCCCGAATATTTTGGGATTGCCGCCAAGCAGGTTGCCGCTATGCATATAAGTCGCGTTGCCTTCCAGGTCGCCTACCAATCCGCCTGCTTCGGTAATGAGCAGGCAACCGGCGGCGATGTCCCACGGCGATAACCCCAGTTCCCAGAAGCCGTCGTACCGTCCGGCAGCCAGGTAGGCCAAATCCAGCGCGGCGGAGCCGGGACGGCGGATGCCGGCGACTCTGGGCATGATGTCCTTGAACATGGCGAGGTAAGCCTCCGCATGGGAAAATTCACGAAACGGGAAGCCGGTGCCGATCAGGCAGTCGGCGAGCTGGGTACGCTTGCTTACGCGCAGCCGATGATCGTTCATATAGGCTCCTCGCCCGCGGCTGGCGGTAAATAATTCATTGGCGGCGGGGTTATACACGACCGCCTGAGCCGGTATGTTTTTATGCATCAGCGCGATGGAAACCGAGTAATGCGGGAAGCCGTGGAGAAAATTGGTGGTGCCGTCGAGCGGGTCGATAATCCACTGATATTCCGACTTTTCCGGATCGCCTTGGGCGCCGCTTTCTTCTGCTAGAATCGAATGATCGGGATAGACGTCCCGCAGCACCTTGATGATGGCGTCTTCCGCCGCGCCATCCACTTCACTGACGAAATCATTGTGCGCTTTGCGCGAAACGTGCAGCAAATCGAGATTCTGCGCGGCACGGTTGATAATGCCGCCGGCGCGGCGCGCGGCTTTTACCGCGGTGGTGAGCATAGGATGCATTTTCTGGATTCGGAATTGAGCAGAGTGTGATTTTAATATGAATCCTCCCTACCCGCTTGATAATGTCCGCGTAGTGTTAAGCCATACCAGTCATCCCGGTAATATCGGCGCAACGGCCCGGGCGATGAAAACGATGGGACTGCGTTCGCTCTACCTGGTGAATCCCAAGTCGTTTCCCGACAAGGAAGCGGAAGTACGCGCCGCCGGAGCGTGGGACGTACTGAACAATGCGAGAATTTGCGCAACGCTCGAGGAGGCTTTGAGCGATACGGTTCTGGCGGCGGCGATTACCGCGCGTCCGCGCGATCTTTCCCATCAAGTTTTTGATGCCCGCCTGGGTGCGGAGGAATTGATGCGTCATGCGCGCCAATATCCGGTGGCGCTGGTTTTCGGCACCGAGATGTCCGGCCTCACTACGATGGAAGTGAGCAAGTGTCACATGGTTGTGCATATTCCCGCCGATCCGGACTACTCTTCCCTTAATCTCGCCAGCGCGGTGCAGATAATGGCGTATGAATTGCGCATGGCGCTGCCCGAACCCGGCTCTTTTTCCCCAACGCACCCGGCGGTAAGTATGCTCGCAGGCTTCAATGAAACTGAATTACTTTACCGTCATCTGGAACGAGTCGCGATCAGCAGTGGTTTTCTGGACCCGCGGGAACCCAAACGGTTCATGCAGCGGATGCGGCGGTTGTTTGCCCGTGCCCGGTTGGAAAAAGAAGAAGTAAATGTACTTCGAGGACTTTTGAACGCACTCGAAAAACGGATGTAGCGCATGTTTCATTGATTCGGCGAGTAACGGTATAAACGTGGCGGAATACAGATATGCGGCGCAATGCGCTTCGCTTATTGCTCCCTGCGATCTTTGAACAAACTCGAAAAATGGATGTAGCCCCACTTTCCATTGGTTGCTTCCAGTTCGAACAAAATAGTGTAGCAACAAAATAGTTGACCAAATTAAAGGGACTTTATATACTTGACCAGAGTTGTCGGGTATTAGCCAACCGGGTGCGGCTCAGGTATTACTGAGGTATTGCCATGCGCGCACTGGTTCAATGAATTTAAATGAGGTTCAATTTTCAATTCTGTGGGAGCAAAAAATGCGATTGACGACCAAAGGGCGTTTTGCGGTAACGGCGATGATTGATCTCGCCTTGCACGGTGGGCAGGGGCCTGTTACGCTGGCGGGCATCAGCGAACGTCAGAAGATTTCGCTGTCTTATCTGGAGCAGTTATTCGGAAAACTGCGGCGTAATAAACTGGTGGGAAGCGTGCGCGGTCCCGGCGGCGGCTACCGGCTGGCAAAACCGATGAGCGAAGTGTCGGTGGTTGACATCATTCTTGCAGTGGACGAGCCGATCGATGCAACGCAGTGCGGGGGCAAGGAAAACTGCCACAATGATCAGCGCTGCATGACCCACGACTTGTGGGCCAGCCTGAACGCCAGGATACGGGATTACCTGGCGCTGGTCACGCTGGAGCAACTGGTGGCGAACCCTAAAGTGAACGACATTGCGGTATTGCAAGACATGAGAGCGTGCAAGCAACCGGAAGAAACGGCCTTGGCTTAGAGCCGCTAGAGCGCGGACGCACGGAAAAACGATACTCGATGAGAATGAAAAAAAGCGATGCACGTATATTTCGACCATAACGCCACAACCGCGGTCGATGACGCCGTGCTGGATGCGATGCTGCCGTATTTTCAGAGAGAGTTCGGCAACCCGTCCAGTCGCCATGCCCGTGGCATGGTGGCTCGTCAGGCGGTGAACCGGGCGCGCGAGCAGGTAGCCGATTCGGTCGGCGTGCAGCCTGCGCAAGTGGTTTTCACCAGTGGCGGGTCGGAGGCCAATAATCTGTTCATCCAGGGCGCGGCAGGCTATCTGAAACCCACACGGATCATCGTCAGCGCGGTTGAACACCCCTGTGTCATGCGGGCGGCGCAGGAATTGGCGCGCAACGCAAACGGGAAGTGGAATTTGCGGCGGCTGGCGGTGGATGATTCGGGGCGGGTGAATCCGGCGGACGCCGACCATGCCGTGATGGAACAACAGCCTGGTCTGGTATCGGTGATGCTGGCGAACAACGAAACCGGCGTCATCCAGGACGTGGCCGCGATTGCCGAGAAAGCCAGGGCATGCGGTGCATGGATGCACACCGATGCGGTGCAGGCGTTTGGCAAAATTCCGGTGGATTTCGCCTCGCTCAAAGTCCACGCCATGACGTTGTCCGCCCACAAGGTCTATGGCCCCAAGGGCGCAGCGGCGCTGATCATGGACAAGCGGCTGCTGCTCAAGCCGCTGATTTACGGAGGCGGCCATGAGAATGGATTGCGCTCGGGTACCGAGAACGTTCCCGCGATCGTAGGGTTTGGTGTAGCCTGCGAACTGGCTAAGACACGGATTGCGGAAAATACTGCGCGTATTGCGGCCATGCGTGCGAGGATAGAACGGGGACTGGTTGAAATGGGCGCGGTTATTTTCGGCCTGGGCGCGGCACGCTTGCCCAATACCTGCTATTTCGCATTGCCGGGCATCGAAGGCGATACGCTGGTTGTCCGTCTCGACAAGGCAGGTTTCGCGGTGGCGAGCGGCGCCGCCTGCTCCAGCGTGAACCCCGGTCAGAGCCATGTATTGCAAGCGATGGGAATCGACCCGATGCTGGCGCGTTGTGCGGTGCGCATCAGCCTGGGCAGCGGCAACTCATTGGCGCAGGTGGAGAATTTTCTTCAAACCTTGAGCGTCGTGGCGGAGGAGTTGAAACAGATGAGCATGGTCGCAATTTAGCCCGAATGGAAATCTCACAGGAATCTTTCTAAAGGGGGTACGAGTTGGCACAACCTAATTTTCAATATGAAAAACGTCAAAGGGATTTGATTAAAAAGAAGAAACAGGAAGAAAAAAGACAGCGCAAGCTGGATAAAGCCAAGGTAGCGTCCGGTGAGAGCCCCGATCAGTCCGTCGACACGCCGGATGCGGAGAATGCGGCGAAAACCGGATAAATCCGGCATCCCGTTGAAAACCGTGTAAAGAGAAGACGATGCTCGAAAACGACACACGCGTTGTATCCGTCGTTCCTTCGAGCAGTCTCGTGCGTCTTACCCATATCATTTATTTACTGCACGGTTTCAGCGTCCTGATGGGGATGCTGGGACCGGCGCTGATCATTACGACCTTTCTCACCGGCTGGCCATCGATCATCGCGGTGATCATCAACTACGTAAAGCGCGCTGACGTACGCGGCACGTATCTCGATTCACATTTCGGGTGGCAGATACGCACGTTCTGGTACACGCTGCTTTGGCTGGTGATTGCGTCCATTCTGTTCATCACGGTGATTGGCATCATACTTGCCTACATTCTCGCCGTGGGTGCGGGCATCTGGGTTTTTTACCGCATCATCCGCGGCTGGATCGCGCTTAACGACGGCAGATCCGTGCCGGTCTGAATCACTTCATCACTCCCGCGCAAGCGGGAATTCAGATTCATACGGCGCAATGCGCTACGCTTATTGCGCCCTACCCACTGATTGCTAATCATTTGCGTATATGCCTATGAACCATTCCCAGTTAGGCGCTTATGTAGGATGGGTAAAGCGTAGCGTAACCCATCAAAACCCAAATTGGACAACACATTGAACCACGATCAAATATGGGTTGCGCTTCGCTCCACCCATCCTACTGAAAACCGTATAGAGGCATATATACTTATCCGGCTAGTGTGCGGTGGCGTACAGATAGGTTTCCGTAGAAGAGGACAATAAAGCGCATTGTTTATCCGGCTACCCGGTTTGGATATTATCCAGAACATAAGGGGCGGCGACTCGATGGAGGCCCACATGAAAAAAGTGAATGTCCTGATGTTAGGCTTGGGGCTGGCAAGCTTGGGCGCGGGAATGAACAGCGCCATGAGTCAAAGCGATAACGAAACGCGCCCCCCAAACGGCCAACCGCGCGATGCCATCATGAGAGCGCAAACGGTTCGCGAGACACCCGCTACGCGGCCCGAAGAGAAGAAGAGCGAACATGACCGTTCCAATGTGTTCGACGCCTCGAACGCCATGCCCGCTTCTCCCGCGTTTGATAATCAACCCGATGACGGCAAGGCATTGGGGTTCGATTTTTATCGCGACCCGCTTAACGCAAAAAAGCCGATGCAAACCTTCGAGGAAATCATGCGAGCCGACGTGGCCGACCTTCCCAAGGTGATGAAAACGCAGCATGCATTGCTTCTGCGGCGTTACGACTTGAGCCCCCGGCTCGATCCGGAAGCGAAAATGTCACGCGGCAAGCCGCTTGCCGTGGGGCCGACAGCGCGATTGACCGGAGGGACGACCTGGCAAAAATTGGCCAGTATGTCTCCGGCGGAAATACGTGGCCAGAACCTGTTCCCTTATCCCACATTGCCCCACCCTAAACAGGCCACCGGCGGGCAGGTTTTCCCCCAGGATCAAATCAGGATGTTTCCGCGGCTGGAGCGGTTCGACGTCGAATTCGATTTACCCGAAGTATTCCTGCCGGAGTTTCCACCGGCGATTTTTCTCCAGAACCGGCCTGAGCTCGGCGATGTTTCGCGCGGAGAGGTTGTCTCGATCAACAATTATTATCGATTGTTCAAGGATATCCTGACCCCGGTACAGCT
>JAKDLC010000438.1 GCA_030453055.1 Nitrosospira sp. | reverse complement strand
AGAACAGTCTGCCTCATCTGCCGCTCCAACGTTGTATCGTATGCGCGCTACCCGCCGCGGAATCCCGCATTTGTGGCGCCTGCCTTGCAAACCCGCCGGCATTTGACCAGACCGTGGCGGCATTGAGCTATGCCTTTCCGGTGGACGCTCTTGTCCGCTCACTTAAATACCAGGCAAATCTTCCCATGGCGCCCGTACTGGCCGATTTGCTGCTGGCAAGAATGGGCGCCGTTACATTCCCGGATTTCGTAGTGCCAATGCCGTTGCATCCGAGAAAATTGCGCGAAAGAGGTTTCAATCAGGCACTGGAAATCGCCCGGAACGTGTCAAAAAAATCCGGCGTTGCGCTATTGCCGGCAACCTGCAAGCGTATCAAGGACACGCCATCCCAGACCGGGCTGCCATGGAAAGCGCGAGAGAAAAATATCCGGGGTGCGTTTATGTGTGAAATGGACCTTACGGGCAAGCGCATCGCCATACTGGATGACGTGATGACCACAGGTGCAACCCTGAACGAACTCGCGAAGGTGCTT
This sequence comes from Nitrosospira sp., assembly GCA_030453055.1. Taxonomy (GTDB): domain Bacteria; phylum Pseudomonadota; class Gammaproteobacteria; order Burkholderiales; family Nitrosomonadaceae; genus Nitrosospira. Next base: position 1,154 of record JAKDLC010000438.1, on the reverse strand, counting down.
CGCAAGTGCGGCGCTATTCACGTAAGCGGATGGGTGGTCGCCAGAACTCTGCCCCGCGCCGTTTCCCACGATTCGTAAAGTTCCCCCTGAATCCACTCGGTAGCGAGATCATGCTCGATGTAATTTTATTCCAACCCGAAATCCCGCCCAATACCGGTAATATCATACGCTTATGCGCCAATACCGGTGCAAAGCTCCATCTCATCAAGCCGCTGGGTTTTATACTCGAAGACAGGCAACTGCTGCGCGCCGGGTTGGATTATCATGAGTTTGCCAGCATGACGATCCATGAAACCTGGGCGGATTGCGTCGAACGTCTGCAAGGGCGCCGCCTCTTCGCCGCCTCCACCAAGGGGAAGCAACGTTATGACTTGACTGCTTATGACAGCGGAGACGCTTTTCTTTTTGGTTCGGAGAGCCGCGGACTGCCGGCTGAAATATTGGAGAGTTTTCCCGAACAACACCGCATTCGCGTGCCCATGGCGCCTCGTAGCCGTAGTCTCAATTTGTCCAACTCAGTCGCGGTAGTGGTTTACGAAGCGTGGCGGCAGATGAAATTCGAGAACGGAATATAACCCGGATCTCTCACCAGACCGGCCCAAAAATTATCGTAATCGGCATGAATAATGGCATTTGGTTGCGGGCAGTTCAATAATTCTCCGTCTTCGGTTCGCGGTTAAGCAGTCCTTCCACGGCCGTTCTTGCCGCTACGCCGTCATATAGTATATTGCATACGGCCTTCGTGATCGGCATCTCCACTTTTAGTTCCTGACTTAGTCGCAGCACTTCGCGCGCTGTAGAAACACCTTCCGCGGTGTGTCCCAGTTCCCGCAGAATGTCCGGCAGCGGATGGCCTGCCGCCAGCAGCAGGCCCACCCGCCGGTTGCGCGACAGGTCACCGGTACAGGTGAGTATCAGATCACCCATCCCCGTTAACCCCATAAAGGTTTCCATACGGCCGCCGAGCTTGAGACCCAGCCGGGTGATTTCCGCCAGGCCCCGCGTAATCAGCGCCGCGCGGGCATTGTGGCCAAAACCCAGCCCGTCGGAAATGCCCGCGGCGATCGATATGACATTCTTGACCGCGCCGCCCGTTTCCACACCGATAACATCCCTGCTCGAATACACCCGCAGCCTGGCGGTGTGCAACTGTG
>JAKDLC010000081.1 GCA_030453055.1 Nitrosospira sp. | reverse complement strand
CGACGTCTTAAGGGTTGAACAAGATATTTCCTTCGTTCCCTCCGCAGAGGCGACAGCAAATCTGGCTAGAGTCCTTGATGTTCAAGAGGCAGCATTTTTACGGTTAGCCGGCTACCAGCAACTCGACGATGCTACGGTTTCCGCAGCTTATAACCTCATCAATCTAGCTGATAAATTAGAGGATAAAAAGTCTAAGGATCAATTACCTCAGATTCGAGAAGCGTTAGGGATGATCTCCTAGTGCAGAAATAGGGGACATCCATTAGCCGGTCCCGTGTCAAGGGCGAAGCAAATTTTCCCCGCTGTTTTTTCTGACAGCAGGAATTTCTTTTTTGCATATCCGGTCTGTTGTCCCTAGAGAAACACGGTAGAGTAGAGAGCAGGCTCCCGCCTGCCCTCCCTCATCAAACCATGCCTGCGATTTTCTCGCACACGGCTTTCCGATGTTCTTCATACCAAGGCATGCGTCAGCGCCAGCCTGCTGCCGCTAGGAGTTTATACAGCCCGTAGCGCTCATACAGGTCACGACGCGGAAATCGGCATATGGCCGCTTTCCTGTCCCGGACCTGGTGGCGCTTCATCAGGGGGGTTCGCAGGCGGTCTTCCGCATGTTGCCTGACCTTACCCATCGTCACGCTTGAGTTCCGATAATGGCAATAGTTCGCCCAGCCTCTCAGGCTGCGATTCACGTTTCCCACCATAGCACCCAAGGGGATGGCGGTCAGTTCCCGCCCCGTCAGTTCCGTCAGCTTCGCCTTGATCTTCTTTAGCGTTACCACGACGACGCTTCCTCATGCTACGTAAAATCGGATAAAACCGGGGACACAAAATCGACATAAAACCGTGGTCTGTCCCCGGTTTTACTAATTCCGCTGGCTAGTTCCATTTGACAATATTGTCAAATATTGATAGGCTGGCTTCAACACACTCGCCACACGTCCTATCCAACGGGTAGGGACCTGCTGAAAAGCAGGCGTGCAAAAGGCGAGTTTTTTATGTCCGTAATTTGTAGGCAATGGCTGCAAAAACTTCCTTTAATAAAAGGGGCCTCTCTCTCAGGACCTTATAAAAAAGCTCGTAGATCAAGGACTGCTCGTCGAAGATCATTCCCTCGCGCTGAAATACATGGATTACGTGGGGCATTACCGCCTAAAGGGATATTGGTATCAATTACAGAATCATGAAACCAAAACTTTTCTACCAGGCACCACCTTTAAAGAAATCGTAGACCGCTATGAGATGGATCGGGAAATACCATACTGTTTCGCTTGAATCTTTAATTTCCGAGTTTGAGTCTGATCCGGAAATGGACTTGGCGATGCAAAACGCTCGCAGAGATTTGGTCGATTCTCTATATGGGCGCGAGCCCGAGACGCTCACGGTGTTACGGTTGATGGTTGGGCTATCCCAGGCGAGGCTTGCGGAAATGATAGGAACGAGTCAACCGCATATCGCCAGAATCGAGGGTGGGAGGACTGATCCCGGTACGGAAATGATCGCAAAACTAGCCAGGGCATTAGCCGTAAATGAGCAACGAGCATTTGCGGCGATTCGCCAGCAGAGAATTGGGCGAGAAAAGATTCGATGAATGTCGAAAGGGTAAACTATTTCGGGATTGACGGGAAACCGTGGTCTGTCCCCGTTTTCACCCGTTTTCAAGAAGGAGAAAAAATGGCTAATCCGGTAGTTTTGATTCATGGATATTCCGGCAAGGGCGCTACTTTCAAGCGATGGATCGAGGTGCTGGAGGAGGCCGGTCACAATGTTGCGGCCATCCATACCTGCAATTACCGTACGCTGACCAACGAAGTCACGATAAAGGACATCGCCGAGGGGTTCGACCGCGCCCTGCGGATCGAGGCGGGGCTCGGCGAAGATGCCGAGTTCGACGCCATCGTCCATTCAACCGGCATGCTCGTGATCCGGGCCTGGCTGAGCGCCTATGCAAAACGCCGCAACCGGCTCAAGCACCTGATCGGCCTTGCGCCGGCCACGTTCGGCTCGCCTCTCGCGCATAAGGGGCGCAGCTGGCTCGGAAGCATATTCAAGGGGGAAAAGGAGTTTGGGCCGGATTTTCTCGAGGCCGGCGATCTCGTGCTCGACGGGCTGGAGCTGGGCAGCCGCTTCACCTGGGATCTTGCCCACCAGGACATGGTAGGAGACATGGCAGGAGACATGGCAGGAGACATGGCAGGAGACATGGCAGGAGACATGGTAGGAGACATGGTAAGAGACAACGACTTTTATGGCCGCTCCGCTGAGACCCCTTATGTATTCGTATTCTGCGGCACGTCCCCGTATGGCGGGCTGCGCCGCCTGCTGAACGAGCCGGGCACCGACGGCACCGTCAGGCTCGCCGGATGCGCGCTGAACTCGCGCAAGATCACGATGGACCTGACGGTGGAGGCCGGCGTGGGGAATTCGCGCACCAAGTTGGGACCCTGGTCTTCGCTCGACATACCATTGATACCGATACCGGATCTCAACCACGGCACCATTCTCGCGGAGCCCAGCCCGCTTCTCGCCAATCTGGTGACGGGCGCTTTGAGCGTGAATAGCCCGGATGCGTTCGATGAATGGCTTGAGAACGCCGGGAAAATGACCGAGGAGACGAAACGGAAGACGGGGAAATGGCAGCAATTCGTCGTGCGCGTCGTGGATGAGCGAAACGATCCGGTGCCGGACTATCACGTGGAGGTATTTACCGAGGATGACAGATACGTCAAGCAGTTCGATTTCGATACCCATACCTACGGCGGCGACAACAGTTTGCGGTGCTTTCACGTCAACCTCGATGAAATCCACGCGGAAGATATGAAGTCGCTGAAGGTGCGGCTGATTGCATCGTCGGGATCGAAATTCATCGGGTACTATGGCTATGGCAGCGAGCGGATCGATCCCGAGACGCAGACCAGAACGCCGGATGGCAAATGGGATGCTGTCGTCGACCTGTCGGCGCTGCTGAATGACCCCGAGAACAAGATCAGCTTCTTCTTCCCATTCACGACTACGCTCATAGAAATCAAGATCAACCGTGAACCGATGCCGCCATTCGGCAAGAACGAGTTGTTCGAGTTCATGACCGTCACGAAGCCATAGCAGACGGGACTCCGGCTTACCCGTTGTGCGGCGCGCAGGATAAAGACTCCCATTCCCGATTCCCTGCGAGAGGGGCAGGATGGGACGGGATAGCCGCTGAGGAGACGAAATGAACAGACTATTGCCCAATATCGATCACGTTGTGGTGCTCATGCTTGAGAATCGTTCGTTCGACAATCTATTCGGCGGACTGTATCCAGCGAACGCCTCGTTCCATGGTTTGACTGGAAAGGAGTGGAACGACAATCCGAACCACAATCCGGATCCGGCCTGTCCTTCAGGCGTTGGCACCTGGACTGTCTGGCAGACCTCGCCGGGCAGCGACACCGGCGCCATTCCGTTTCCGGATCCCGGCGAAGCGTTCACCGACATGAACACGCAGCTTTTTGGCACCCCGAGTCCCGGAAGTTGCCCGAGCCCGAGCATGGGTGGTTTCGCCGCGAACTACGCACTTCAGCCACCTTCCCGAGGCGGACCCGGATATCCGGGTGTTTGTCCGATTCCGCGAAACATCATGCAGTACTTTCAGGCAGGCGACGTTCCCTATAGCTACAAGCTTGCCAGGCACTATGCCGTGAGCGACGCATGGTATGCAGCGGCGCCTGTGCAAACGCTATCGAACCGCACGTTTGTCCACACAGGCACGGCGTCGAAGCTCCCGGGGAAGAACCAGTCTCGTGTGAACAATGACAATTACACAGCCGAGCTTTCGTTTGCGAAGATCATGGAGGGAATATTCGCGCCACCGGTCACCGATACGACCGTCTTCGCGCTGCTGGACAACGCCAACCCTTCAGGCAAGGCGCCTGACTGCAGCGACTGGCAACACAAGGAAACCAGGCTCAATTGGAAGGTGTATTACCACGATGCGCCTTTGTCGGCGCTTTGCAGCTACGTCTACGATCATTGGTGCCTCGACGCGATTTCAGGCGGCAATGTGTTCCGCTACCACCAGCACTTCAGTTCTGAAACCAATTTCGAGTACGACGTACGCCACGGAATTCTACCAACCTACAGTTTCATCGAGCCGGCCTACACGGGCGTCGAATACACGGCCAACAGCAACCATCCAGGCGGCGCCATACCCGATCCGTTTGACCTGAATGCCCAGAATTTTCCGCCACCGATCAATGTCCGCGACGGTGAGAAGTTGATGGCGGAAGTCTATGCCACGCTGGCCAAATACCCGCACGTGTTCGACCGCACATTGCTGATCGTAACCTACGACGAGCACGGCGGCCTATACGACCACATGAAGCCCGGCTCTGCGGTCAGTCCGTTTGCAAGTGCCGTCACCAACTTCAACTACGACCGCAGCGGTGTCCTTGTACCCGCGATACTGATCAATCCACGATTGGCCACCAAGGTTTTCCGGCCGACGGATGGCGAATCGAGGAAAGATGCCTGCGGTTCGTTCGTCACGCAGCTCGACCATACTTCCATCATCAAGAGCCTGTGCGCGCAATTCGGACTTGGGGCGGCGCCGACGCCACGCGCCGCCTCGGTTCCTACGCTCGCAGGTTTGATCAAGTCCATGACGGATGAGTTGCACCAACCGGAACGTTCGGTGATGGCCGCTGCTGCGCGGTCGATAGAGGAGAAGATCTCGGCGCCGCGCGATCTTGGCAAATCCGCCCGAATCAGGGGCTGGTTCGGTCAGCGCAAGGAGGATGGCTTCCCTGGCAATCATCTGAACAACGCCATCTTCGCCACCTTTGCGCTTTCATGGTTTGGCCGCTTGCGCGCAAGCAGCTACGCGCTTCGCGAGATCGTGGATCTGGATTCAGATGCCGAACGGGCCCTGCACGCCATCGGCATAAGGGATACGTCGGCATTGCTCAATGCGTTCAGGGAACCGGACGGCCCCGAACTGCTGGGTTCCGTCACGCAGAAAGACTCAAGCTGCGTGGGGCAGTGGGCGCAGCAAGCCGAACTCATGCAACGGCCCGGTATTGGCGGAGACGATGCCTTTCTGTTGGTCGCGGCAGGCGTGAAAACCGCGGCCGACCTGGCCGGCCGGAATGCGACGGATCTGCACGCGAAGCTCGATGAAGTCGCCGCAAAGCTCGGCATCGCCGACTTCAAGCAGGACTTGAAAGTCACCGGGCAATGGGTACGCTCAGCTTCATGAAGAGCTTGATATTTGCCGCATTTATGTCAATCTTTGCTGATACTTGACATGCATGAAATAATTTTTTTCAGTTCAACCCATTTCATTTCCATTTCCGGCGGGAGAAGGCGCCTATGACCAACAAGGCAATCTACGTGCAGCCGGGCGGCGGGTTTGACCGGGTGACGCTGGGTGCCAGCGAGCCGTCGCCGCCGAAAGCGGGCGAGATCACGGTCAGGATTCGCGCCAGCTCGCTGAATTACCACGATTACGCGGTGGTGAGCGGAATGTGGGCGCCGGCGGTGCCGCGCATTCCGATGTCAGATGGCGCGGGAGAGGTCCTCGCCGTGGGGGAAGGCGTGACTGAATTCGCGCCCGGCGATCATGTGGTCAGCACATTTTTTCCCACCTGGCTGGATGGTGAAGCCGAGGTGGATGACATGAGCACGGTGCCGGGGGACGGCATAGACGGCTACGCCCGCCAGCAGGTGACCATGCCGTCGACCGCATTCACTCGCGCGCCGAAGGGCTACAGCCATGCGCAAGCGGCTACGCTTACCTGCGCCGGTTTGACGGCATGGCGGGCGTTGATGGTGGATGGGGCATTGAAGCCCGGCGAGACCGTGCTGGTCCAGGGGAGCGGTGGCGTTTCGGTATTCGCCTTGCAATTCGCCAAGATGGCGGGCGCGACGGTGATCGCGACGTCGTCCAGCGATGAAAAACTCGCAAGATTGGAAGCGCTCGGCGCGGATTACCTGATCAATTACCGGAAGGATGAAAACTGGGGAGATTCGGCGCGGCGGTTGACGGCGGGACGCGGGGTCGATCACGTCGTTGAAGTCGGCGGACCGTCGACGTTGGCGCAGTCCATGGCGGCGGCGCGTATCGGGGGACACATCGCGGTGATCGGCATTCTCTCGGGCGTGACGGCAGCGCTGCCGTTGCTTTCCATTCTGACGCGCCAATTGCACCTCAAGGGTCTGGTGGTCGGCAACCGCCATTGGCAGATGGAGATGATCCGCGCCATTGACGCGACGGGTTTGCAGCCGGTAATCGATCGGCATTTTCCGCTGGAACAGATCGTCGAGGCTTTTCGCTACCAGGAAAGCAACCGGCATGTCGGCAAGATATGCCTTGATATTTGAGCGTCTGACACCCGTGGAATCAGCGCGCTGTTGACGTGCTTGCGGGAGAATCGGGACCAGGGTGATTCGGTAAAATGCAGGAACCGGATTCAGTTGATTTAATTCGGAAGGGGTGGGAAACCGTGGTCTGTCCCCTATTTTCTGTGGTCTGTCCCCTATTTTCTGTGGTCTGTCCCCTATTTTCTTAACTGTTAGCGCTAATGGAGCTGCCCCATGCGTTTCCTAGCTTTTGCAATTTCTTTCGCGCTTGTTTTTCCAACCGTAGCCCATGGAGACGGATTCGATATTTTCGGCCGTCAGGACGATCTAAAGATGGCGGTGATAGCTGATGTAGGTGAGGCGGAAAAAATCGATGCACCTTTGGGAAAGCTCGGCGCAAATGACAGGATCGAGATTAATGGTCGATGCTTTGAGCCCGTCGGTTCAGTTGGTTATTGGAGATATGGTCGGAAAGCGGCTTTCGTTGTGGTTGATCAGGCCAAAAGCTTAAAGATCGCCATCCTTGAAAATGGAATTGGCTCAATAAAGGTTGATGTTATTTCTGTTATTCAGATTGATTGCTCTGCAAGTGCATCTGGGGAACTACCGAGCGATCCAGAAAAGATGCTCGAAATACTAAGAAAAAGACAAGAGGTTCTTCAACAAGAGCTTGACCGACTGAAAAGCAAGAAGTGAGGCGGTCATGAGCACTTGCTACATGTGCGATCAAGAAGCCACCACGATGGAACACGCGCCACCAAAATGTATCTTTCCGGAAAAGAAAGATCTGTCATCATATGACGATTATCGCCAAGGTTTAATTACAGTCCCGTCTTGTGAGGAACACAACACAACCAAATCTAAGGATGATGAATATCTGCTTTATCTGTTAGCGGCATCGGCAACTTCCAGTGTCATTGGGTTAAATCAGTTCCTGACAAAAGTAAAGCGCTCAGCTGAGCGAAAGCCGGGGCTCATGGTTATGGTGGCATCGAATGCAAAGCCCGCTCAAATATTCGACTTCGATAAAAATCTATGGGAAGAAGGGCTTGGCATTTATGTCGATGCGCCCCGAATTGATACGACACTAAGCAAGTGCGCGCGTGCGCTGTACTTTCACGAGACACAGAGAAAATTCAGTGGCGCAGTGAAGGTAATCACACCTTTCACCCAATATATTGACAGTCAGTTCAACGCCACTGTTTCGTCGGCGCTCGCCCAAGCAGAGGATTTTTTTGCAATCCATCCATCCTTTGGAAACAATCCCGATGTCTTCTGCTACAAATTTACAGAAGGCGAGAACACAGCAATGATGCTGCTTTACTTCTATACGAGCACAAAAATACTTGTACAACTTGATAAGCGCTAACAATTCGGTCCAGTTGATCATCAAAAGCTACGTTTTTTGCTGTCCACAGCACTCAAAATTAGCACTCAATAGGGAGGAGCAATTCGCATAACAAATGTCGTTCAACTCATGCTTGCCGCCGCAACGAATCAATGAGTAGAGTAGAGAGCAGGCTCCCGCCTGCCCTCCCTCATCAAACCGTGCATGCGATTTTCTCGCACACGGCTTTCCGATGTTCTTCATACCAAGGCATACGCTGAGCGCCAGCCTGCTGCCGTTGGGAGTTTATACAGCCCGTAGCGCTCATACAGGTCACGACGCGGAAATCGGCATAAGGCCGCTTTCCTGTTTTTGACCTGGTGGCGCTTCATCAAGTGGGTTCGCAGGCGGTCTTCCGCATGTTGCCTGACCTTACCCATC
>JAKDLC010000080.1 GCA_030453055.1 Nitrosospira sp. | reverse complement strand
TGACTGATAAAACGTAACAATCCCCGCACCGCCAATAACGCGCTGATGAACGACGCGACGAAACCGACGAAGAATACGCCAACGTCGTCGAAATGTAGAATGTCGCGATGTTTGTAAACATCATAGAAGGTAGCCGCAAACATGATGGGGATCGCCAGAAAAAAAGAAAACTCGGTGGCGGCCTTACGCGACAAGCCAAAAAAAAGGGCGCCAATTATGGTTGCGCCGGAGCGTGACGTGCCGGGTATTAAGGCGAGACACTGCATTAGTCCAATTTTCAGCGCGTGTTTCCAGTCCATGTCTTCCACCCGTTCGACGTCTACCACGTGCTTTCTGCGCTCAGCCCACAGAATCAGGATTCCCCCGATAATAAACGCCATCGCCACGGGTACCGGGTGAAACAGATATTGCTTGATGGTCTTGATGAACAAGAGACCCAGAATCGCGGCGGGCAGAAACGCGATGAAAAGATTTAAAACAAAGCGGTTCGCGTCCTCATGTGAACCAATGTTCATCACCACGCCGCCAATCTTGACGCGGTATTCCCAGCATACCGCCAATATTGCGCCCAGTTGAATCACGATTGCGAATACTTTGCCCTTCTCGTCATTGAAGTCGAGCAAATCACTTGCCAGGATTAGATGGCCGGTGGAGGAAATCGGGAGAAATTCGGTCAAGCCCTCGACAATGCCAAGGATTAACGCCTTGAAAAGCAGAAGCCAGTCCATGCGGCGTTATCCGGGGAAACGCATTTGACCCCGGATAAGCGCGCATAAGCACAAGTGAGTCAGGGTGATACTGGATAATGGGAGCATTCGATGGGGACTACTATACCTGCTACGATAAGCACTTGTAGGTCGGGTTAGCGTAGCGTAACCCGACAATTAACCAATTTATTATTATCGCACCGAACTCCCGTTTCAGGCTAAAGAAGACTTCGGTATTGCAGAACTATCTCCCAATCCCAACTACACCTTGCTATAAATTTCCGCCCCTTTTTTCATAAACTCGGTGGCTTTCTCTTCCATGCCTTTTTCCAGGGCCTGGTTCTCACCGACTCCTTGGCTGGCGGCGTAGTCGCGCACATCCTGGGTTATTTTCATCGAGCAGAAATGAGGGCCGCACATGGAGCAGAAATGGGCGAGTTTGGCGCCTTCCTGCGGTAAGGTTTCGTCGTGGAATTGTTTGGCCTTGTCGGGATCGAGACCGAGGTTAAACTGATCATTCCAGCGGAACTCGAAACGGGCTTTGGAAAGAGCATTATCGCGCATTTGTGCGCCGGAATGGCCCTTTGCCAAGTCTGCCGCGTGAGCGGCGATTTTGTAGGTGATGATGCCGTCTTTTACATCATCCTTGTCCGGCAGGCCCAGGTGTTCCTTGGGCGTAACGTAACACAGCATCGCCGTGCCATACCAGCCGATCATCGCGGCGCCGATCGCTGATGTAATATGATCGTAGCCGGGAGCGATGTCGGTGGTGAGCGGGCCCAACGTATAGAAAGGCGCTTCAGCGCAATATTTCAGTTGCAAATCCATGTTCTCCTTGATGAGGTGCATGGGTACATGGCCGGGGCCCTCGATCATTACCTGCACATCGTGCTTCCACGCGATCTGGGTTAATTCGCCGAGGGTTTTCAGTTCCGCAAACTGGGCCTCATCATTGGCGTCATGAATCGAACCGGGGCGCAGACCGTCGCCCAGAGAGAAACTGACGTCATAGGCTTTCATGATCTCGCAGATTTCCTCGAAGCGGCTATATAGAAAGCTTTCCCGGTGATGCGCAAGGCACCACTTCGCCATGATCGAACCACCGCGCGAGACGATCCCCGTCAAGCGCTTTGCCGTCATCGGAACATAGGCGAGCCGCACACCGGCATGGATGGTAAAGTAGTCCACGCCCTGTTCCGCCTGCTCGATCAGGGTGTCGCGAAAAATTTCCCAGGTCAGGTCTTCCGCCTTGCCATTTACTTTCTCCAGCGCCTGATAGATCGGTACGGTGCCAATGGGAACCGGGCTGTTGCGGATGATCCACTCACGGGTTTCATGAATATTCTTGCCGGTGGAAAGATCCATTACCGTGTCGCCGCCCCAGCGGATGGCCCAGGTCATTTTCTCGACTTCCTCCTGGATGCTGGAACCCAGCGCGGAATTGCCGATATTCGCATTGATTTTCACCAGGAAATTACGCCCGATGATCATCGGTTCAGATTCAGGGTGGTTAATGTTGACCGGGATAATGGCACGGCCTCGCGCCACCTCGTCACGTACGAACTCCGGTGTGATGTGCTGTGGCAGGAGCGCGCCGAAATCATGCCCCGGATGCTGGCGCGTCAGTAGTTCACGATGCTGAATACCGAGATGTTCGCAATGCTGGTTTTCCCGTATGGCCACGTACTCCATTTCCGGGGTGATAATGCCACGACGGGCGTAGTGCATCTGCGTCACATTCGCTCCTATCCTGCCGCAACGGGGCTGGCGTTTCAAATCGAAGCGCATTTCCGCGAGCGTGGGATCGGCCAGGCGCTGCTTGCCATAGACAGACGCGGGGCCGGAACGAACGTCGGTGTCTTCGCGCTCGTCTATCCATTTCTCGCGTAGCGGCGGCAAGCCGGAGCGGATATCTATTTTTGCCGCAGGATCGGTGTAAGGGCCGGAAGTGTCGTATACGTAAATCGGCGGATTTTTCTCCATACCCATGCCGGCAGGCGTCTCGGATTGGCTGATTTCCCGCATCGGTACCTGAATATCGGGGCGGGAACCTTGCACATAAACTTTGCGGGATTCAGGCAGGGGCTTGACCGCTCCTTCATCCACATGGGCAGTTTTGCTTGAAAATGGGGAGGGGAATTGCGTGGGGTTCAAAACTGTTGCATTCATAGTACGCTCCTTTAAGTCTTTAATCGCCATAAACGAGCGGGACGGCTAATCCCAGCTTCCCTACGGCGGCATTACCCGTGTCAGGTGATGAGGGACTATCTCACCGGTTTACCGGATGATTCCGGAAACGGACCCCTAGCTGCTGCTGTGAAGCTAATGGAAATGTGGAATAATTGCAAGTCCGTTGATGACAATTTCTATAGGGCTGGACATGGATCTCGAACAAAGCCGGTTTAATATGGTGGAGCAGCAAATTCGTCCATGGGAGGTGCTGGACCAGGAAGTTCTCAAATTATTGTTTGAGCTGCGGCGTGAGGAGTTCGTCCCTGCGACATACCGTTCCCTAGCGTTTGTCGATATGGAAATTCCGCTGGGATACGGCGAAGTGATGCTCGCTCCCAAGCTGGAAGCACGCATCCTGCAGGAACTGCAGGTTAAAAAAACCGACAGGATTTTGGAGGTAGGCGGCGGCAGCGGTTATCTCTCCGCGTTGCTGGCCAGGAAAGGCGAGTATGTTTACAGCGTAGAAATTGTGCCGGAGCTGAAAGTCATGGCGGAAAAAAATCTTCAGGCGCACGGTATCGGCAATGTCACGGTGGAACAAGGCGATGCCGCCCGTGGCTGGCCCACGCATGGGCCTTATGACGTTATCGTGTTAACGGGGTCCACTCCGGTTTTACCGGGGGCGTTTCAGAAAAGCCTCAAGACGGGTGGGCGCCTGTTCGCGGTAGTAGGCGATGCACCGGTGATGCAAGCCGTACTCGTTAATTGCGTCACATCAGAAGAAGACGCGGGAGAAAAGGGAGGCGCGTATAACACGATCGGCTTGTTCGAAACCTGCATTTCTCCCCTGAGAAACGCGATGCAGCCGGCCAGGTTCATTTTTTGATCTTCAGAAACTCCGCAAATCGCGAGTCGGAGTTGACGACCCATCGGTTGAGCCATGCTCGATCGGGCGAGCGTTTACTGTTGCCCCCCGCAAAATAAGGCAATCCGGGAGCCAAGTGAAAATTCTGCGATACACTCATGCATTATTGATTATCGGAGCGGCTCTGCATACGCCGCTCCATGCCGCCGGGCTGATGGAAATTTATCGTGAGGCGCTGGAACAGGACGCACAGTATAGCGCCGCGCGCGCAGCGCACCTGGCGGCCCAGGAGAAACTGCCGCAGGGCCGGGCCGGGCTGCTTCCCACAGTCACGCTTGCAGGTGTACGGCGGAGACAATGGATAGACATAGAAAACGTCGGAGGTGTCGGAGTCTCGGGGTTTGTCAGGCCCTCCGAAGTCGTCATCGATAATCAAAGTCTGATCATCACGGCAGTCCAGCCGATTTACCGCAAGGAAAATTTCGTCATCTACGAGCAATCTAAAATTCAAGTCGCGCAAGCGGATTCCCAGTTCATCATGGCGGCCCAGGAACTGATTCTGCGTGTGGCGCAGGCATATTTTGATATTCTCGCCAGTCAGGTAAATGTGGAAGTGGCCGTAGCGCAGAAAAAGGCCATTATGGAGCAGCTCGAACAGGCCAAGCGCAATTTTCAGGTGGGCACATCCACCATCGTCGATACACACGAAGCGCAAACGCGTTTCGATTTGACGCACTCGCAGGAGATCGCCGCCAGGAGTGTTCTGGAAGTACGAAAACGTACGCTGCAACAGATTATCGGCCGCTTGCCGGACAATCTCGCTCGCCCGGACGAGGCGATTTCCGATCCGCTCAGCCTGAAATATGCAAACATGCAGGATTGGATCAATGTAGCCGAACAGAACAACCTCGCCCTGAAAGTCCAGGAAGCGGTATATGAACTCGCAAAACGAGATGTGGAACGAGCCAGGGCGGGCCACTATCCGACTCTCGACCTGGTCGCGCTATACAGCGATCAGAAAGGTGTCGGCGGCACGATAACCGGCCGGCCAATTGACCTGACCTCAAAAGAAATAGGGGTTCAGCTCAACATCCCGATATTTCAGGGTTTCGCCGTGCAGTCGCGTGTACGCGAAGCGCTGGCGACCCAGGAAAAGGTGCATCAGGATCTGAACGACACCCGGCGCAACACGGTACTTCAGGTAAGCCAGCAGTATCTTAATGTCATCAATGGCATGGCCCAGATCAAGGCGCTGCGGCAGGCGCTGATATCCAGCGAGAGTCAACTGGAGTCCACGAAACTCGGGCGGGAAGTGGGCGTCAGAAACGAGGTGGATGTACTGAATGCGCAGCAGTTGTTTTATTCGGCGCGGCGAGATCTTGCCCAGGCGCGTTACAATTTTCTCATGTCCAGATTGAGGCTGGAGGCGGAGGCGGGGGCATTGGATGAGGAAGATCTGCGGCAGATCAGCAATGTGTCGCCGCAAGGAGGTTCCTCCGGTGTTTCACCTTCCAGCGAGTCGGATTCGCGTTCAATTTCGCACCATGTCGAGCAATGAGCCAGTTTTTCAGTTTCCAACGGGAAGGCATAAAATGACGCCTGCCAAGGCAGACATGGCAGACCTTGCCGACACCGGCGTATGAGCGGCTCAGCCATATCTGATTCATGGGAAAGTCAGCCCTCCATTCTTTCGACCGGGGATCGTCTTGCGGGCGTCCAGGACACCCGTCCAACGGAGATTGACGAAGGCGTCCTGGATGCAAAAACTTTTGACGCAATTGAAACCGATAAATTATTCGATTCATGCAATCATGCGGTCACGCATGTCGGGCGGTCGGTGCTATACCGCTCGCTGGCGCGGCCGGCGACTGACGCCACATTAGCGCGAAAAAAACAGGAGGCGCTGCGTGAACTGGAATCGGATTCCGGTCTGCGGGAAGCGCTGCAACGCTTCGTTGAAGCGATGGCGGCCGGAGAGCGTTCGCTTTACCAACTGCTCTACGGTACGTTTACCGGTGGTCTCGCCATCGACAATTCCAGGGACGGGAAAGATGAAATGGAATTCAACGGTTATGGTTACCGTCAGTTTAACGACGGCACGGACTTCGTCGTTGAACTGGTCGAAACGGCGCACGCCTTGCCGCAACCACGAAGTATGTATCTGCGGAAGTTGTTCGACGCCATCCGCAACTTTGGGAGCTCCCGCACTTATTCCCTGATGCGTGGGCCGGTCTATCCGATGGAAGGAAAGTTCAAGACAAAGGAGGAAAAGCCGCGCTACTTACCTGCTCCACGCTTCGTACCATCCATGATCAAGCCTCTTCCAATGTTGCTTGCGATGACAGCGATTGGCGCAGCCTTTTACTTCTTCCAGGATATGCTGGCCAGTTTTGGAATCGCTTACCTGGGATATGGCATACTCGTGCTGGCGGTGCCGGTTTTGCCCATCTTTCTGATCGCCATTGCCGCATCCGATCGCGATTCCGTCATCTATCCGTTGCGCAAGCTGTTCAAACAAAGCCCTGAATTGGCGCGCGCGCTGGATACATTGGGTAGGATAGACGAAATACTGTCCTTTCATCGTTATTCACTCGCCTTTGGCGGCAAGATGGCGCTGCCGGAGATACTGGAAGGAGACCGGCACCACCTCAGCGTTACGGAAGCGAGAAATCCGCTACTGGCCAGGACTGATCCGGATTACGTGCCGAACGATATAGTACTTGACGGTGCCGGACGGCTGCTGGTCATTACCGGACCGAATAGCGGCGGCAAAACGGCCTATTGTAAAACCGTGGTCCAGATTCAGTTATTGGGTCAGATCGGCTGCTACATCCCTGCGGCTACAGCGCGTCTGGCGCCGGCGGAACATATTTTCTACCAGGTACCGGACCCCGGCCGGCTGGATGAGGGGATGGGGCGGTTTGGTCATGAACTGAAACGAACGCGCGAGATTTTCTTCAACTCCACGGCTCGCAGCCTCGTCGTACTGGATGAGCTTTCGGAGGGAACGACGTTCGAGGAGAAGATGGAACTCTCCGAGTATGTCCTCGCGGGTTTTCACAAGCTTGGAGCGAGCACGCTGCTTGTTACCCACAACCACGAACTATGTGAGCGCTTACAGGAGAAGGGGATCGGCCGGTACCTCCAGGGTGAATTTTCATCTCTCGGTCCGACGTATCGTCTGGTTCCCGGGGTGTCCAGGGTAAGCCACGCCGACCGTGTGGCCGCCGCGCTGGGTTTCAGCAAAGAGGACGTGGAGAAACACCTTGCTCAACACCCCTCCCATGACTGACAACGGGGAGGATACGCTTATGCTGGCGTTCAATCTCATGACGTACGCCGACGTGTCGGTTTGTTCTGTTCCACTTTGAACGGATAAGCACCCTACATGATTACATGATGAAATCATTGATTACGGGTGCAAACGGATTCGTCGGGTCGGCGGTCGCGCGCTGTTTACTGAATGCCGGTCACGAAGTGCGGTGCCTGGTCAGGCCGGGAAGCGACCGGAGAAATCTTGATAAATTACCGGTTGAAATTTCGGAAGGCGATTTGCGCTCTGTTCCATCGTTGACACGCGCGGTCGCCGGTTGCGATAGTCTGTTTCATGTGGCCGCGGATTACCGTCTCTGGGTGCCAAACCCGGAAACCATGTATGACATTAATGTCCGGGGGACTCAGGCATTGATTCTTGCCGCGGCCGACGCCGGCATGAAACGCATAATATACACCAGCAGCGTGGCGACTCTGGGAGTGCATCCGAATGGCGTCCCCGCCAATGAAGACACGCCGTCCAGTCTCGTATCGATGACCGGGCACTATAAGCGATCAAAATTCATGGCGGAACAGATTGTTCAGCAAATTACCGATGAGCATAAGCTGCCGCTCGTTATCGTAAACCCGTCTACGCCGATAGGTCCGCGTGATATCAAGCCTACACCAACGGGCCGTATCGTGCTAGACACCCTATGCGGGCGCATGCCAGCCTATGTGAATACCGGCTTAAACGTTGCACATGCCGATGATATTGCGCATGGCCACCTGCTGGCTTATACACACGGGAAACCGGGAGAGCGTTATATCCTTGGGGGTGAGGACATGACCTTATTGCAAATACTTCAGACAATAGATGAAATCAGCGGCAAGCGGATAAAGCGATTCAACCTCCCCGTCAAATTGATTTTACCCGCCGCCTGGTTGATGGAGAAGATTGCCACAGTCACGAATGTGGAACCGCGCGCGACGGTGGATAGCCTGCGAATGGCGAAAAGAAAGATGTTTTATTCCAGCGACAAGGCCGTCCGTGAGTTGGGTTATCGATATCGACCCCCGGCGGAAGCACTTGAGGATGCGATGGCCGGGTTTCGTGCTCACG
>JAKDLC010000437.1 GCA_030453055.1 Nitrosospira sp. | reverse complement strand
GTCGGCGGAGCATTGCCGCAAATCAGTTCCAGCACGCAACTGGATTTGAATCTGGTGACGGCTGATTAACGAAGATTAATGGAGATTTGACAAAAACGATTACCAAGCGTAGTTTGCCAATGTGCGCCGATTTGATATTCAGCTTGCGGGCGCGTTATAAATTCGGCTAAAGCGGGAGACCCGTTTTGGCAAATGCTGAACGGGTTTTTTATTTGAAGGGGATTTCGCATGTCTGACGATTTTGAACTGGAAACGCTGGCGTTGCATACGGGCATTCATCGCAGTCAATTCAATGAACACTCCGAGGCGTTGTATCTCACTTCAAGTTTTGTATTTGACAACGCCGCCCAAGCTGCGGCGCGATTTTCCGGTGCGGAGCCGGGAAATATCTATTCCCGCTTTACCAATCCCACGGTTACCGCTTTTGAAGAGCGGCTTGCCGCCCTGGAAGGAGCGGAAACCTGTGTGGCGACCTCTTCCGGCATGTCGGCGATACTTGCCTGTGTGATGGGGTTGCTTTCCGCCGGCGACCATGTCGTTGCATCGCGCAGCCTGTTCGGCGCCACCGTCAGCCTGTTCAATAATATCCTCAGACGTTTCGATATCGAGACAACGTTTGTTTCCGCCACCGACGTCGCGGCATGGGAGGCGGCGGTGAAACCCGGCACCAAACTCCTGTTTGTCGAGACGCCGTCCAATCCGCTTACTGAAATTTCCGATATCGCCGCGCTTGCAGCCGTGGCGAAAAAAGCCGGCGCGTGGCTTGCGGTGGATAACTGTTTTTGTTCCCCGGCCCTGCAACGGCCGCTGGATCTCGGCGCCGATCTCGTGATTCACTCCGCGACCAAGTATCTTGAGGGCCAGGGCAGGGTACTGGGGGGTGCCGTACTCGGAAAGCGGAATCTGGTGATGGAACAAGGGGTGTTCGGTTTCCTGCGCACCGCCGGACCGAGCCTGAGTCCATTCAATGCCTGGGTCATTCTGAAAGGGATGGAAACTCTGAAAATTCGCATGGAAGCGCATTCTGCAAATGCTTTGCAAATTGCCCGCTGGCTGGAAGTGCAGCCCAACGTGGCGAGAGTTCATTACCCCGGTTTGCCGTCGCACCCCCAGTACGAGCTTGCCAAACGCCAGCAGAAAACCGGCGGCGGCATCGTGTCATTCGAGTTGAAGAATGGAAAGGAAGCGGCATGGCGGGTGGTGGATTCCGTTTGCATGATTTCAATCACCGCCAACCTGGGCGATGTCAAGAGTACGCTCACCCATCCCGCCACCACCACCCACGCCCGTATCAGTCAGGAAAGCCGGGATGCCGCAGGCATCACCGATGGCCTTCTGCGCATCGCGGTGGGGCTAGAAGCCGTAAAGGACATCGAGGCGGATTTGGCAAGGGGATTGAGTGCAACATAGCGCGCAGATTCCCTGATTGAATCCTGCTGGAGCATAGTTCGCATTTAAACTGGGGGGTTCGCGGGAATCTCAGGAGACAAAAGCTGAAGTCGTACCTGATTAGGTGGGCTCGGGAAGAAAACGAAAAGAACTATCGCATGGCGTCAATGTTGTACTTCAGTCCAATAGACAATCCGCCCAATGTCTGTAGGATAAGGCTTCGGGTGACTGACTATTCTTTCTCCATAATAGTTGAAAACCGGGCCCGGCCGCACCAACCTGCGCCGGGCTATTTATTGGTTTACTGGCCTATCGATGGG